>CAZOTO010000039.1:0-22074 GCA_964582775.1 uncultured Myxococcales bacterium | reverse complement strand
TCGGGCTAGAGGTGCTTCAGGACGTTCTCCACCTCGGTCCGCGATCCGATGACGATCGGACAGCGCTGGTGGAGCGCCGTGATGCGTTGCTCGAGCGCCCGTTCCGTGCCGGTGCTGGCGGCGCCACCCGCACGCTCGATCACGAACGACAAGGGGTTCACTTCGTACAGGGCCCGGAGCTTTCCGTGTGGATCCTTCGCCGTGGGGGGGTAGAGGAACACGCCTCCCTTGATCAGCGTGCGGTGCACGTCCGCCACCATGGATCCGATGTAGCGCGCTGCGTATCCGCCTCGATGCGCGAAGGCGAGGTAGCGCTGGTAGCCCTCGGGGAACTCGTCGGAGTAGGCCTCGTTGAGGGAGTAGATCTTCTTCGCGTCCGGGATTCGCAGCCCCCGCTGCACCCGAAGGAACTCGCCGAGATCAGGGTCGAGTACGAAGAGGTCGACGCCTTCGGCATGTGCGAGCACGAGCAGGACCGAAGATCCGTACAGGATGTACCCCGCGGCGAGCTGACGGATTCCCGGCTGCAGCGCGGCCTCCGTCGCATCCTCGATTCCCTCCGGGATCTCGAGGATCCCGAAGATCGTTCCCACGCCGACCGCGACGTCGATGTTCGATGAGCCGTCGAGCGGGTCGAACGAGACCACGAGCCGCCCGCCTTGGGCGCGGGAGCGCACGAGGATCGCCTGGTCCTCTTCCTCGGACGTGCACACTCCCACGCTCGGACAGTCGGAGAGGGCGGCGAGGAGGATCCGGTTCGAGAGCACGTCGAGCTTCTGCTGCACCTCGCCTTGTACGTTCACCTGACCGATCTCCCCGAGCACGTCCTCCAGGCGGGCGCGGCGAATTCGACCGGCGATCACCTTTCCCGCGAGGGCGATCGCCTCGATGGCTTCGGTCCAGTCGGCGGCGTCTCGGGAAGGGCGCAGGCCGGAGAGGTGCTGGCGGAGGGTGGGAAGGAGGGGCTTCGCGGAGGGCTCGTTGCATCCCATTCTCGTGACGTCCTTCTGGCTCTTCGGTGTCGCAGGACGCGCAGCCACGGAGACGGCTGTTCGCGTCTGGATAGTGGCGGGCGAAGGCCGAAGGCGTCAATCGGACACGGGGTGCACGCGCCGCGAGCTCTGAAGGGATCCCTTAACCGGCGCACGATTTCCGCTATATTGCGCGGCCGCAGGAGGGGCCTCCGCCCTCGTTGCCGGTTCGCGGACGATTAGCTCAGCTGGCTAGAGCGCTGCGTTGACATCGCAGAGGTCACTGGTTCGAGTCCAGTATCGTCCACCAGCAACCCCGCGGAATCACTCGGATCTCAGCGCTCCAAGAAGAAGCTCACCTTCGTGCGGCGCTTCACGGGGAACGCGGAACGATCCGCGAGGCCCAGCATGACGGGGTCGATCTCTGCCGCGGCGATCGCGCGGATCACCTCGCTCATGAGCATGGGGTGAGGGTCGTTCAGGATGGCGATCTGCTGGACTCGCCCGTCCTCCTCTACCTGGAATGCGACCTCGACCACGCCCTCGATCTGCCGCTCGACGGCGCGCTTCGGGTACTGCATGCCGGGGATCTGAACCTCGACCTCGGTAAGGAAGCCCCAGTCCGCCAGATCGAACGAATCGGCGCCTTCTTCCACCGATGTCCCTGCGACCGGACCGGCGTCCTCCGCGACCGCGGCGGGGACGGCCGCCGACGAGCCGGAGGAGGTCGTGGCCGCGTTCACGTTCTCGGTGAGCCAGGAACGGGCGGATCGACCGGCTGCCGTCTGGGGGTGGTGGTCGGCCACGAACCGGTAGTGCGCGACCGCCTCGGTGCGGCGCCCCATACCGGCCAGCGCCTGCGCCCGAGCCAGCGTCGAGTCTGCAACGAGGGCGGGATCGATCTCGCGGCGCCGCTGGATCCGATCGATGCTCCGCAGTGCCTCCGCATGTGCATCCGCCTCGAGGAGTGTATCGACGCGCGCCATGAGATTCGCCCCCGTCGAGGTACCCGTCGCGCAGCCCGACCCGAAGCCGAGGAAGACAACCATCACAGCGATGGCAAGAGCCGATGATCTCGATGCAACCATGATCCGATCCCTCTCGTTCTTCCGCCGGCGTTCTCGTCCGCGCGTCCGGCTCGTCTGCCCTGGGAGCCAACGACGTGTTGCGTCCGATGCCAACGGAGTTCGCGGAATGGGATCGGAGCGCCCCCGAGACAACTTGACGTTCGCGAGGAGGCTTGCCGCGCTCGCGCGAAGGTGCGCGCTCGATGCGAAGAGGTACCCTGCGCCCGATGACGGAGCCGCGTGCCATCCTGACCCTCGTTCGCCACGGTGAGACCTCCGCGAATCGCGAGGGGATCTGGCACGGGTCGATCGACACGGAGCTGTCGGAGCGTGGGCATCGGCAGGCCGCAGCGGTCGCGGAGTTCCTTGCGCGGCACCACCCGGACGCGCGCGCCATCTACTCGAGCCCCCTTCGGCGAGCGCTGCACACGGCGCGGGCGATCCAGCGCGCCCTCGATCGGGAGCTCGCGCTCGAGGCGGGACTCGCGGAGTACCACCTGGGAAGCTGGGAGGGTCTTCCCTACGCGGAGCTGCACGGCAAGTACGACCTGTGGACGAGGATGCGCGAGGACCTGGATTTCGCACCCCACGGAGGCGAGAGCCCGCGCCAGGTGACGGACCGGCTGTGCACGGCGCTGCGACGGATCGCGCATGCGCATCCGGGAGAGCGCGTCGTCGTCGTGACCCATGGCGGTGCACTCGCCATGGCGCTCGGCGCGATCCTCGACGGAGATCCCGCGCAATGGCGTCGCGTCATGCGGAACTGTGCGGTGAGCGAGCTCGTGCTCGCACCCGAGCCGGAGCTGCTGAGCTTCGATCGCGACGACCACCTCGCAGGTCTCTGATCCCCGAGTCGTCTCCCCGGAGCCTGGGGGTCGCGGCGCGGAATCGGCTCAGGGCAGGGCGAAGGCGACCACTGCGTCTCCTTGGGTGGTGCCGAGGAGTCCATGCCCTCCCGCGGCGATCACCACGAACTGCCGGCTCTTCTCGTGCAACCGGTAGGTCATCGGAGTCGCCTGTCCGCCGGCGGGAAGCCGCGCCTTCCACAGCTCCTCGCCCGTCGCGGATTCGAAGGCGCGCAGAAAGTCGTCCGTCGTGGCCGCGATGAAGGTGAGACCGCTCGCCGTCGTGATGGAGCCGCCCTGCGACGGTACACCCATGCGGAACCACAGGGGAAACGGCGCCATGTCGCGCGTGGTGCCGAGCGGAACCTCCCACCGCAGATCGCCCGTGGCGAGATCGATGCCCACGAGCGTTCCCCAAGGCGGTGGGTTGCACGGCGCACCGAAGGGCGAGAGCAGCTTGCCGCGCTCGCTCGCGTACGGCGTGCCCGCCTGTGGCTCCCAGTGCGGCGGATCGTCGCTCGCGAGGGCCCTCTCGTACTCCGCGCGTGGGATGAGCCGCACGATCGTTGGAACGCGCGTCGTGTTCGCCACGAGCAGGCCGCGCACCGGATCGATCGAGATGCTGCCCCAGTTCGTCCCTCCGATCATGCCCGGATAGTGGACGGTTCCCTCGAGGGAGGGCGGCGTGAAGATCCCCTCGGAGCGCAGCGCCGCGATCTGCTGCCGGCACTTGCCGCGATCCCACGGCGTGAAGCCCCACGCATCGTCGGGAGTGAGCCTGGGCGGATGGATCGGGGCCGGCTTCGTCGGAAAGGGCTGTGTCGGCGAGAGCGTCTCGCCGGGGACCCCGCCCTGCGGAACGGGACGCTCCTCCACCGGGAAGAGGGGCTCGCCGGTGCGCCGGTCGAGGAAGAAGATGTGTCCCATCTTCGTCGCCTGCGCGAGCGCGGGGATCGTTCCGGAGGGGCTCGGGAAGTCGAAGAGGACGGGCTGCGATGGAACGTCGTAGTCCCACACATCGTGGTGTACGGTCTGGAAGCGCCACGCGAGCTCTCCCGTGTCCGCGCGCAGCGCGATCACCGAGCTCGAAAAGTAGTCGAGCCCTTCGCGATCGCCCCCATAGTAGTCGGGCGGGGCGTTGCCCGTCGGCACGAATACGAGTCCGAGCTCCGGATCCGCCGATAGCGTGCTCCAGGCGTTCGCGGTTCCCCGCCGATAGCGCGGCTCGCCGTCGACCCACTCGACGGGCTCGCTGTCTGGCGGAATCGGATCCCACGCCCACACGAGCTCGCCCGTGCGCGCGTGGTAGGCGCGCACGACGCCCCCCGGTGCATCCTTGCGGATGTTGTCGAGCACGAGCGTGCCCGTGACCACGCGATCGCCGATCACGACGGGTGCCGAGGTCACCCCGTACTCGCCGGGAAACAGATCGCCGATTCCGTTGCGCAGATCGACGTCGCCGCCGCTTGCGAAGTCCGCGCAGCGCTCGCCCGTACGGGCATCGAGCGCGATCAGCCGCGCATCGATCGTTCCGAGGAACAGGCGGTGTGCGCACCTCGCGTCATCGCTCGCTCCGGGATCGCGCCAGTACGAGACGCCGCGACACGTCACCATGTACATACCGGTGGTGTCGATCACGGGGTCGAAGCGCCAGCGCTCCTCGCCGGTCTCGGGATCGAGGGCGATCACACGATCGCGAGGCGTGCATACGTAGAGCGTGTCGTCCGCGAGGATCGGCGTGTTCTGGAACGACGCGGGAAGCAACATCTGTTGCGGATCGGGAAGGTCTCCCGTGTGGTACGTCCAGGCGACCCGCAGGTGGCGCACGTTCTCGGGAGTGATCTGGGTGGCGGACGAGTGGCGGCTGCCGCCCTTGTCGGCGCCGTACTCGGACCAACCCGCGATCGGCCCGGTGTCGTCGACGGAGATGGGCTCCGAGCATCCGGTGACGGACAGGAGGAGCGCGAGCAGCAGGCCGGTCGTTCGTTGGATGCGCATCGTCGGGCGCCGTCTCAGCGAGCCGTGGCCGCGCGGCGGCCGGCCCTGCGCCCGAAGAACGTTCCGTCGCCGAGGGAGAGTCCGCTGCAGTAGCCCCAGCTTGCGATGCCAGAGGTCGTGCGGCCGGCTGCGTACAGCCCGGGGATCTCCTGCAGATCCGGGGTGAGCACCTCGCCCGTCACCCTCGTGCGCAGCCCCCCCAGCGTGAAGCTGCAGTAGATCGCGTGGTCCAGGCGGCAGTCGATCGCCGCATAGGGCGGGCTGTTCAGGGGCTTGAGGAACTCCGGGAGCTTGTGGAGGACGGGGTCCTCTCCGCGCGCCGCGTGCCGGTTGTAGAGCTCGACCGTGCTCTGCAGCGAACCATCGGGCATGCCGAGCGAGCGCTCGAGGTCGGCGATGCTGTCGTCGACGTGGCTCGCCTCCATCCCGATCAGGTTCCGTTCGTAGATCTCGTTGTCGGTGATCAGGTACGCCTGCCCGTCCTGACGGAAGAACGACTCCTGGCCCAGGCGCCCGAAGTAGGTGTCCTCGTTCACGAAGCGTTGTCCGAGCAGATTTACCAGGATGCCGCGCATGAGCCGGCGCGGTGGCGTGACCGGGATCGCGATCTCGGCGGCGTCCATGCGCATGACGTCGGCCCCCGCGCCCATCGCCATCCGGATCGCGCGTCCGTCGTCGTGACCGGCGCTGAGCTTGTTGGGAATGCGCGCCAGCCGCGGGCTATGCCGGTAGACCATGTCCGGATTCAGGATGAAGCCCCCCGCCGTGAGCACCACGCCGCGTCGCGCCCGTACGAAGCGCTCGCGCTGGTCCTGCCACACGACGACGCCCGCGACGCGCCCGTCGTCCTCGAGCACGAGCGTCTCGCAGCGCGCGTTGCACTCGATCCGCGCGCCCGAGCGCTCCGCCGCAGCGGTGAGTCTCTGCATGAGGAAGCCGCCGGCCGCGCCGTTCGTGCGCGGCTTGTGGCCGCGCGGTGCCGGCCGCACGATGCGGTTGAACGGGTGGCTGTCCTCGCCGCCGGTGTAGATCAGGCAGTCGTCTCCGGGTGGCTCCATACCGGGCTCGGGGTAGAAGCTCTCCTTGAAGGGCACGCCGTGCGCGACGAGCCAGTGGAAGTGCTCGACGCTCTCCTCGCTGTAGACGCGCACCTTGGCCTCGTCGGGCTCGGGGCCGCACGAGGCCATCAGGAATCGGAACATGTCCTCGGGTGTGTCTTCGAATCCGCAGGCCTTCTGCACCGGTGTGCCGCCGCCCAGGTACAGGATCCCACCGGAGAGCGCGGACGTACCGCCTCCGCCGCCGGCTACCTCGAGAACGAGCACGTCGGCTCCTGCTTCTGCCGCTTCGATCGCCGTGCAGGCTCCCGCACATCCGTAGCCGACGACCACCACGTCGGCCTCGAGATCCCAGCTCTTCACCGAGCGCGCACTGCGCACCTCGGTGGGATTCACCCGTTCGCTCCCGGCCACGCTCCACCTCCGCACGGAACTCGTCTTCGGGCCCGGATCATAAGCCAATTCGAGGGGCGAAGAGGATCGAGCGGGCGCGGGCCTCCGCCCGTGGGCCCACGAGTCGCTCGTTTCGGGTCGAAGCTAGTACGGCGACACGATGTGGGTCACGGGAATGCCGAACGCGCGCTCCACGCGATGGGGGAGGTCGAGCTTGAACCACTCCGACACCCCCGGGGGGAGCGTCGAGATCAGGATCTCGTCGAACTCCTGGGTGAGCAGGATGTCGCGGATGGCGCGCATCGGATAGGCGTCGCCGATGAGCCCCTCCACGGAGGCTCCGATGCGTCGCAGCCGATCGACCGCGAGCGAGAGCCGGGCCTCCGCCTCGTCGAGCGATTCGCGCTCGTCCCAGCTCGATTCGTGTCTCGACGAGGCGGCCGGGCACAACACCACGAGGTGACACGGGCCGCGGCGCATTCTCTGCCGCACCTTCTCGACGAGGTGGAGTCCTCCCACCGTTCGATTGGCGACGACGAGGATGCGCCGGATGTCCTTGGGCGCCACGGGCGCGATCGACTCGCGTTCGGGCGAGATCGCGAGCAGGAAGGCGCACTCGCTCGGGCAGTGGATCTCCCGGCGCTCGTCGCGTGGCAGGACCGCGAGCTCCATCTCTCCCACGCGATATACCCGCCCCCGCGCTCGGACATCGAGCGTTCCCTCGATGGCATAGAGGGTCGCCGGACCCCGCACGACATGGGTGCGCAGCGTCGTCCCTCCCTTCACGACCTCGAGGATCACGCGAAGCTCCGGTGTCTTCACCAGGATCATCCCCGTGTGTCCGTCCTTGTCGTACTCCGGCTGGCGTCGCAGGCCAGCGCCGAACGCGCGCAGCGACAGCACGTGCAGGTGGTCCTGATCCAAGCGCTCGATCCGCGCATCCTTCGAACGCACGCGTTCCGCCGAGAGACGTCCGCCGGATTCTCGCGTGAACGAGCCCCTCGGCAGGCCTTCGACCAGCGCGCGGAAGGCGCGACCCTTCATGCGTACGAGGTTCTCGTGATCGCCGGCCTCGAAGTACACGTCGGGCGCCGCAAGCAGGCTCTCGTCGACGATGCAGGGAATGCCATAGGCCGCCCCGAGCGGGGGCACCGCTCCGAGCTCGCAGTCGTCGAAGATGTCGCCGAACTCGCCCTCGGAGGCGAGGGCGAGCCGGCGTCCCGTGCAGCGCTCGAGCGCGGTTACGAGGATCTGCCGCGAGGCTGGAAGCACTGCAAGGAGGTAGCCGCGCTCGTCCTCCAGCAGCACGCTCTTCGCGATGCGTTCGCGCGGAACGTGTGCAGCGGTGGCCGTCTCCTCGCTCGACCCCGAGTGGCCATGGGGAACGATCTCCCAGTCGACGCCTTCTCGCTGCAAGTACGACTCGAGCCGTCGCGCGATTGCCATGCGAACCTCCTCGTCCTCGCGCGCGACGCGCACCGTGAGGGGCACGTCGCATGGGCCGTCAGGCGATCGGACGAGAGGCGCGTCACGGGAGCGGCAAGAGCGGCGATTCGGATCGATGCGAGCTTCAGGATCCGCGGGAGGAGATCGCCTTCGGGACGCTACGCCCTCATTCTGACCCGCCGCAGAACGATCGACAAGCACGAGGACGCAGCCGGAACGAGGGGATTCCCGTCCTGCGGGGGGATCCCTGCACGGGATCGAACGCCGCGCGGGATTCGGATCACTCGATCACGGCGATGGCGTCGATCTCGACGAGCATCTCGTCGAACGCGAGCCGCTCGATCCCGACGTAGGTCGATGCGCACGGCGGCATCGGTGCCCCGCCGAGGGCTGCGACCATTCCGCGTGCGAACTCCTCGAGGGCCTGCGGCGTGCTTCGCACCACGTAGAAGGTCGCCTTCACCACGTCCTCGGGCTTGGCGCCCGCCGCATCGAGCGCGGCGACGAGGTTCTCGAACGCCTTCTTCGATTGCAGGAAGTAGTCTCCCGGACCGACGAGCTGGCTCTTCTCGTCGTAGGCGCCCTGGCCGGCGACGTAGACCGTTCGCCCACCGCCGGCCACGACGACGTGCGTGTATCCGTGCGGGGTTGCCAGGGTCTGCGAGTTGATGTGCTCGACGGGCATGTCTCCTCCTTCGTGTCCTGCCGTGCGCTCGTGGGCCCGGCGTTCGCGTTGGCGCGGCTCAGAGAAGCTCCACCGGATCTCCGATCCGGATGGATCCGCTCTCGATCACCGACAGGCCGATGCCGAGATTCTGCTGCATGTGGCGCACGATGGGGCGCATGATCGAGGGATCTTTCGGAAGATCGCCCTGCGCCCACGTCGTCATCGCACAGCGCATGACGGGCATGATGACGCGCAGGCGCGCGGCGCCGATGCGGATCTCGCGTTTGCACCAGTCGATCTCCGGGAAGCCGTGCCTGCCGCCGGTCGGCTCGACGAGAAGATTCGGTCGGAAGCGGCGCACGTCGATGCGCGAGGCCGGAGCCAGGCGCGCGAGCTCCTCGAGCGAAGCCGTCGTGAGCAGGTGCAGCTCGAAGGCATCGAAGTAGGTGCCGGGAGGCGAGACGAACTCGAAGAGCGTGGGGTCGACCTCGCTGAGATCGGGGAGCGGCTCTTCGGGAAGCAGCGCCGAAGCCTCTCGAATCTCGCGCTCCACGTCCGTGATGACCTGCTTGCGGCGGTAGTGATCCAGGTCCTCTGCGGGCCGCCGGGAGCAGAGCGTGAGCGCGCGCGCCGTGAGCTGCGAGACCCGCGCCGATGCGTCTGCGTCATCGGTGCGGATCGCCGTTCCGTCCGGGAGGGTGATCTCCGCGGGCGGCACGGCCGTGCCCTGCGGCTCCTCGAGGTAGCGCGCCCGACACCGGATCAGGTCGGGGATCTTCTTGGCGCTGCGGATCTCGCCGATCTCCTCGTCGCGTACGGCCCACCCGCGGTCGCCGGGAATGCCGACGCGGGGCAGGGGCGTGCAGGTGGAGAGGGGCTCACCGCCCATGGACTTCACGGGGTACCGCCAGATCTCGCGTACGGCTCCGACGCGCATGCTTCCTCTCTCGTCCGCAAGGGGGAGCGCCATGCTAGCGTAGACGGGGAAGCCGGATCCGGCCGGGCGCGACGGTTGGCTCTCCGGCGCGAAGGAGGCGCAAATCATGATCCATCGTCGGATGTCGTGGTGGCTGGGTGCGGCCGCCTGTGTCGTGCTCGTCGCCGGATGCGCGCGGACGGAGCGAACCCGGCCGGGTCCGTTCGTCGACGTCGAGGTTCCAGACGCGGCACCGCTCGGGATCCCGTACGAGAAGGCCCCGTTCCCCGGCATCGTGACCGGAGGGCCGCTCACGGACGAGCAGCTCGATCGGGCGCGCGAGAGCGGTTACCAGACGATCGTGAGCCTGCTCCCGCCCGCGGAGCAGGCGCCAGGAGGCGACGCCGCGAGGGTCGAGGCGTCGGGACTCCGATACGTGTCCATTCCGGTGTCGGGGGCACAGGACGTGACGCCGGAGAACGCGGCGGCGCTGCGCGAGGTGCTCGAAGACCGCGGTGCGTACCCCGTGATCGTGCACTGCGCGAGCGGCAATCGCGTGGGCGCGCTCTTTGCCGTCGATGCCGCGGTGCACCGCGGCCTCGACGTCGACGAGGCGGTCGAGATCGGCAGGAGCGCGGGCCTCACGCGCCTCGAGCCGGCCGTGCGCGAGATCCTGGAGGGCCCGCGTTGACTCGCGCCGCCTGCGCATCGCTTCCCGCATCCCTGCGCCGGCTGCGCTAGGATTCGGCGCCCCCGAGAAGGCGCCCGATGGATCTGCTTCGCACGCTGCTCGACATCGCCCTGAACTTGGACGTTCACCTGAACGAGTGGGCCGGGGTGCTCGGTCCCTGGCTGTACGTCGTGCTCTTCCTCGTCGTGTTCTGCGAGACCGGCCTCGTGGTGACGCCTTTCCTTCCGGGCGACTCGCTGTTGTTCGCCGTCGGCGCGCTCGCCTCGATCGAGGGCTCGCCGCTGTCGATGCCCTTGCTCGTGGCGGTGCTCATCGCAGCCGCGGTGCTGGGCGATGCCGTGAACTACGCGATCGGGCACTACGTCGGCCCCATGGTGTTCACGAGCGAACGCGCTCGTTTCCTGAAGCCGGAGTATCTGCAGCGCACGCACGAGTTCTACGAGACGCACGGCCGCAAGACGATCCTGCTCGCGCGCTTCGTTCCGATCGTGCGCACGTTCGCGCCGTTCGTCGCCGGCATCGGTCGCATGAGCTACCCGGTGTTCGCCATGTGGAACGTGACGGGAGCCATCGTCTGGGTGGGCCTTCTCGTTCCTGCCGGCTACTTCTTCGGCCAGATCCCGCTCGTGAAGGACAACTTCGAGGCGGTGATCCTCGCGATCGTCGTCCTCTCCGTGCTGCCGATGGCGATCGAGTGGCTGCGTGCGCGGAGCGCACCCGAGGGCGCCTGACGCGACGGATCCCGCGCCGCGCTACTCGCGCCCCGCCATCTCCTCGTAGAAGCGGCGCGCCGCTTCGATGTGCTGTTCGACGCGCGTGAAGCCGGCGCCCATCGTATGGATGCACACGTGGGTCGCGCCGACGTCGCGCCACTGCTTGCGATGGGTGACCCACTCTCGGGGCGTCGAGGATCCGAGGACTCCGCCGATGATCGGGAAGCTCGTCGGATCGCGTCCTTCGGCCTCGAGGTAGCGGCGAAGATCGTCCGCAGGCCTTTGCGCCTGCACCGGGCCGTGGATCGTTCCGCCGGGTGCCCACCCGTCGCCGATCCGTGCGGCCCGACGCACGACGGCGTCGGCGCCACCGCCGATCCAGATCGGAATGCGGCGTTTCGGGCGCGGCAGGATTCCCGCGGCGGTGACGCGATGCCACTTCCCCTCGTACGTGATCGTGTCGTTCTCCCACAGCAGGCGCAGCACCTCGATCTGCTCCTCGATGCGACGGCCGCGATCGTGGAAGCTCATCCCGAGCGCCTCGAACTCGACCTCGTTCCATCCGTTGCCCACGCCGAGCTGCAGCCTGCCGCCGGACAACAGATCCACCTCGGCCGCCTGCTTCGCGACGAGCGCGGTCTGGCGTTGCGGCAGCACGAGGATCGATGTCATGAGCTCGATGCGCTTCGTGAGCGCCGCCAGGTATGCGAACGTCACGAACGGCTCGTGGAACGGATCGTCCTTGTCGTAGAGGCCCGTCCATCCGCCGGGACGGTCCGGATCGGCGCCGAGCACGTGATCGTAGAAGACGAGGAACGAGAAGCCGATCTCCTCGCAGGCCTGCGCGAAGTCGCGAATCGCGATGGGATCGCACTCGATCTCGGTCTGGGGAAAAGTGGCACCGATCTGCATCCGCTGGCGTCCTCCTGGGCGCAATCCCCGGTCGTGATCCGAGGCTGCGAGCGATCAAGATGCCAGGATTCCATCGCGAAAGGGCGCCGGGCCCGCACGGCCCCTCTTCGTGGCGAGACATCCTCGCAGCGCGACGGGAAGCGCGTTGACAGGCGATCCGCCTTCGGCGAGTATCGCCCCTGAGTCTGGGTCACTGCCGAATGCCCGGTATTCGGCGTGGGACGAAGGGGAAGCGGGTGCTTCTCCTTCGAACAGGGAAGTCGGTCGAAAGCCGACGCGGACCCGCCACGGTAGGCGACCACAACCTCGCCCATGTGCCACTGGTGCGATCGCACTGGGAAGGCGGCGAGGTGCACGGTCGCGAGCCCGGAGACCTGCTCGGACTCGTCGGACCTGCTGTCTCGGGGAATGGACGGGCAGGCGACGGGGGTATCGCTACCGCCGGACGCGCTGTTCCGTCCTGGCGGTGAGGAAGATGCGATACCCAACGACTCGCTCGGCGCTGCGCGCCACTGGAATTCGTCTGGCCACAGGTGTGGCCGCAGGGCTGCTCGTCACGGGAGTGACGGCCCTCCCTTCGATCTCGCCGGCGGAAGAGCCGGAGGAGGTCGTCATCGTCGCCACGCCCGATCGGGTGCCAACCTCGCTCGATCGGGTGACGACGTCGATCACGGTCATCGATCGCGAGGAGATCGAACGACGCCAGATCGTGTATGCGTTGGATGCGCTGCGCGGCGTGCCGGGAGTGGAGCTCGCACAGAGCGGGGGACCTGGCAAGGTGACGACCGTCTTCCTGCGCGGCGCGAGCTCCGGGCACGCGGTGGTGTTGATCGACGGCGTGCGCGTCGGCTCCTCCACCACCGGAGCCGTGAACTGGGCGAACCTGGCGGCGCGCGATCTCGAGCGCATCGAGATCGTGCGCGGACCGCAGAGCACGCTGTATGGCTCCGATGCCGTGGGGGGCGTGATCCAGCTCTTCACGCGCAAGGGCGACGGGCCCATCGGCGGTGCCCTCTCGGCGGGTGTCGGAAACCGCAAGGAGCGTCGCATCGACGGGCGCGTGGGCGGTGAGACGGACGCCGGGGTGCGCTACTCGCTGCAAGCCGGCTTTGCGGGCATCGAGGGTGTCTCTGCCTATCGCGACGGCCATGCGCATGGAGACGAGCGGGATCCGTATCGAAACACGACGGTGTCGGGTCATCTCGAGGTTCCCGTCGGCGAGGGCGCGCTGTCGTTCACGGGGCGGCGCATGACGGGCCGAACGGATCTCGACGGATGGGCTACCGACACGCGCGGATACTTCGCGGACACGCGCGAGTCGCACATGGGAACGGAGCTTCGCTACCCGCTGCTCGAGGGCTGGGATCTGCGCGCGAGGGTCGCGCAGTACGAAGAGGTCTACGACAGCACCGATCCCACGAGCTCTTGGAACGACTCGCACATCGAGTCGCTGTCCCGGCAGGCGAGCCTGATCAGCGACGCGCGGATCGGAGGGCTGCACCTGGTGACGGGAGTGGACTTCGAGCGCGAGCAGGGAGAGAACCCCGACGCGGATCTCGACGAGCGATCCCGCCAGACGGGCCTGTTCACGCGGGCGAGCTACACGTTCGACTTCGTGACGATCGACGCCGGCATCCGCCGCGAGCACAACTCGACGACGGAGGGGCGCACGACGTACCAGATCGGCACGCGGGTGAATCTGCTCCCCGGACTGCATGCGTTCGCGAGCTTCGGTACCGCCTTCAAGGCACCGTCGTTCAACGATCTGTACTGGCCGAGCTCGCCGTGGTCGATGGGAAATCCGGACCTCGTGCCCGAGAGGTCCCGCGGCGGGGAGGTCGGACTGCGCTATGCGCGGAGCCTCGCGAATGCGCTCTCCGTCGAGATCGGTGGAGCGGTGTTCCGTCAGGAGTATCGCGATCTGATCCAGTGGCAGACCGATCCGCTCACGTGGACCTCGTCGCCCGTGAACGTGGCCGAGGCCAAGGTGCGGGGGCTCGAGCTCGATGCGCGCTTCGACTGGAGGAACCTCTGGGTGAGTGGCGCGTGGACGCATCTCGACGCGCGCGATGGGGCGAGCTTGCGACTCGCGCACCGCGCCGACGACCAGGCGAGCCTCTCCGTGGGAGGACGGTGGAATGCGTTCACGCTCGAGGTCCGGACGTTGCTCGTCGGCAGCCGCTACAGCGGTGCGAGCGAGACGAGCAAGATGAGCGGATACCAGCGCTGGGATCTGCACGGAAGCTACGACCTCACGGATCGGCTCTCGCTCCATGCACGCGTGTTGAATGCGACGCATCGCCACTACGAGGAGGTGAAGGACATGGGCACGATGGGGCGCACGTACTTCGTCTCGCTCGAGCAGCGCTTCTAGGCGGTGCTGCGGAGCCAGGTGCGCGCATGACTGCGCTCATGCTGCAGGGTACGGCCTCGGGCGTGGGGAAGAGCCTCCTCGTGGCCGGGCTGTGCCGGCTCCTCGCGCGCGGGGGCGTGCGCGTCGCTCCGTTCAAGCCCCAGAACATGAGCAACAACGCGGCGGCATGTCCGTCCGGCGGGGAGATCGGCCGCGCGCAGGCGCTCCAGGCCTTTGCGTGCGGCCTCGATCCGCATCCGGACATGAACCCCGTGCTGATCAAGCCCGAGTCCGACTGTCGCGCGCAGCTCATCGTGCACGGCCGGCCCCGCGGGACGCTTCGCGCTGCGCGCTTCCGCGAGGATCGCGAGGCGCTGCTTCCCGCGGTGCTCGAGTCGTTCGCTCGGCTGCGCGCGCAGTACGACGTGGTGATCGTCGAAGGCGCAGGTTCGGCCGCGGAGCCGAACCTGCGCGCAGGCGACATCGCGAACATGGGCTTCGCGCAGGCTGCGGACGTGCCCGTGTGGCTCGTGGGGGACATCGATCGCGGGGGCGTGTTCGCGTCGCTGCTCGGGAGCCTGGCTCTGCTCGACGATCGCGATCGCGCCCGGGTCGAGGGCCTGGTGATCAACCGCTTCCGCGGCGATCCATCGCTGCTCGATGGCGCGCTCGACTGGCTCGCCGCGCGCGCGGGTGTCCCCGTGCTCGGCAGGGTGCCCTACGTGGAAGGGCTCGAGCTCCCCGAGGAGGACGCCCCGTATCGGCGCATCGTGCAGCGTCCGTCGCACGGCGAGGCGGCCATCCCGAGCCGCGTGCTCCAGGTGGTGGCCGTCTTCTATCCCACTGCGAGCAACACGACCGATCTCGATGCGCTCGACGTGGATCCAGGAGTCGCGCTTCGCCTCGTCCGCTCGCCGGACGAGATCGAGGGTGCGGATCTGGTGGTGCTCCCGGGCTCGAAGGCGGTTCTGGCGGATCTCGCCTGGCTTCGCGATCGCGGCTTCGTGCCCGCGCTCGGACGCCACCTGCGCTATGGGGGCAAGGTGCTCGGGCTCTGCGGAGGGATGCAGATGCTGGGCGAGGCGGTCGAGGACCCGCACGGACTCGAGGGGGGTGGCTGCACCGCCGGTCTCGGCTGGCTACCGATCCGCACGCGACTCGAACGCGAGAAGCACGTGGCCACGGTACGCGCCACCGCGCGCTGGCCGGAGCCGGTCGAGCTCGACGGATACGAGATCCATCACGGCCGCACGATTCCGGCGGGGGATCGGTTCCCCTTCCATGCGGTCTCCGAGGATGGGCGCGTGTGGGGTACGTACGTGCACGGCCTCTTCGACCGTGCGGCGTATCGCCACGCCGTGCTCGCGGCGTGGTTCGGAGCGGCTCGCGCCGACACGGACATGGCCGAGCGGCATCGGCTCGACCTGGATCGGCTCGCAGATGCGATGCGCTCCGCGCTCGACCTCGCGGCGCTCGAACGGCGGATCGGGGCGTATCCGAGACCATCCTGAGACCGGTTCTCGCAGCGTGCGTCCGGGTCGGTCCCGACGGCCGATGCGCTATGCTGCCTGCGCGATGCACGGACCCGTGAAGAAGGCGGAGCAGGCGCTGCGATGATGACGACCGCGCAGCTTCGCGTCCTCACGTGGCTGCTCGCGCTCGGAATCTTCGGGCTCGACATCAATCTCTCGCTCGGCGTGTCGATTCCGATCGCCTACATCGGCGTGATCTTCCTCTCGCTGCGCTTGCCGGGCCGATACGAGACGCTCGCGGCCGCGATCGTCACGACGATTCTCACCGCGATCGGCAGCTTCCTCGCCATGCCGCGCGGCGGCGCCGAGATCTGGAAGATCGTGGTGAACCGCGGTCTCGGAGTCATGGCGGTCTGGCTCACGACGGTGGTCGGGCTCGATCGCAAGCGTTCCGAAGACGAGCTGCGCGCCTCGAGGGAGAGCCTCGCCAATGCGCAGCGGATCGCCCGGTTGGGGAGCTGGGAGTGGCACGTGCCCTCGGATCGCGTCACCTGGTCGAACGAGATGTATCGGATCTTCGGAGTCGATCGCTTCTCGTATCGACCCACCGGCCGTTCGTGGCTCGAGCACGTGCACCCGGACGATCGCGAGCGCTGCCGGCGGGCCGTCACCCGTGCGCTGCGCGATGCACGGCCCTTCGCGATCGAGTACCGCATCCAGCGCGACGACGGCGAGGAGCGCACCGTGCGTGTCGATGCGGAGGGGGCGCGCGCGAGCGATGGTCACGTCGCGCACATGTCCGGTACGGTGCACGACGTCACGGAGCATCGTCAGCTCGAAGGGCAGCTCGCACAGGCGCAGAAGATGGAGGCCGTCGGACAGATCTCCGGTGGCATCGCTCACGACTTCAACAACCTGCTGACGGCGATCCAGGGCTCCGCGGATCTGCTCCTCGAGCATGTCTGCGGTCATCCCGTGGCCGAGCGCGCGGCTCGTCGCATCCTCCTGGCCGCCGAGCGCGGGCGAAGTCTCACCCAGCGGCTGCTCGCGTTCACGCGGCGTCAGATCGTCCAGGAGGAACCCCTGGATCTGAACTCGGTCGTGCGCGATACGGGGGAGCTGTTGTCCCGTGTGATTGGCACGGGCATCGAGATCGATCTCGACCTGGAGCCCACGCTGTGGGTCGTGAAGGCGGACCGCACGCACATGGAGCAGGTGGCGATGAACCTCGCCATCAACGCGGCCGACGCGATGGCCGAGGGCGGGCGTCTCACGCTGCGCACGTCGAACGAGATCCTCGGGACGGAGGAGGCATCGTCCGCCGAGCTGCCGGAGGGAGAGTACGTGTGCCTGTGCGTGAAGGACACGGGATCCGGGATGGATGCGATCACGCTCTCGCGCATCTTCGAGCCCTTCTTCACCACGAAACGGCCGGGCAAGGGAACGGGGCTGGGCCTTTCCACGGTGCAGAGCATCGTGAAGCAGAGCCATGGCGGAATGAGGGTGGAATCCGAGGCCGGTCGCGGGACGACGTTCTCCATCTATTTCCCGCGCAGCCGCGAGGTGCTTCGCGTGCCGGAGACCCCGGCAACGAGTGCCGTCGGTCAGCGCGGTGCCGAGACGGTGCTCCTCGTCGAGGACGACAACTTCTTGCGGGAGCTCGCGACCGAGGTCCTCGAGATGAACGGGTATCGTCTGATCGTCGCGGCCTCACCGGACGAGGCTCTCGTGCGGGTGCTGCAGCACACCGGTCCGATTCACATCCTGGTGACGGATGTCGAGATGCCGGGAATGACTGGCGTCGATCTCGCCGCCAAGGTGAAGGATCTCAAGCGCGGCGTGCGTCTGCTCCTCATGTCGGGCTACACGAGCAAGTCGCTCGGTGACCGCGGTGTGCTCGACGACAACGCCGCATTCCTGCAGAAGCCGTTCTCGAATCGCGATCTGCTGGACAAGGTTCGCGAGGTGCTCGACGCCTGAGCGGTGCAGGCGCGCCTCGCGCGCCCCTACAGATCGAGGATCTGGTAGCGGTTGAAGCCGTAGCGCGGATAGTCGAGATACGCGATCCGCCACGGGGTGATCTTGTACATGGGAATCGGTCCGACCGCGTTCACCCAGTCCATCATCCCGGGATACTCCATCAGCCCCGGGAACTTCTCGAGCAGGGCCACGCCGGCCTGCGCCTGCTCGGCGGGATCGGTCACCGGCTCGCAACGCCCCGCGAGCTGCACCGCCTTCGTCTGGTCGAAGCGCTTGTAGTCCTTGAAGATCGCCATGCCGACGTTCGGATTGCGATCGACGTTCTTCTTCTTCTCGCTCTCCGGATCGATGCCGAAGTACAGCGCGAAGCCGAGGTTCACGTAGGTGATTCCGCTGGACTGGGGCGTGCCATCGCTGCGGACGGTGGACATCGTGCCGCTGTAGTGCCGTTTGAGGTATCCGAGGATCGTCCGCTCGAGTGCCTCTCGCGAGAGCTCTCCGCGCTCGTAGGTGCCGTTGGCCGCCATGGTCTCCCTCCTGTCCATTTGCCCGGGTTTCCGGACGCCGGACTCTACCACCCGGACAGGTCCGGTCCCAGATCGGCCTTGCTCGCATTTCGTGGGACGGGAGGTCTGCTCGCAATCCAACGTCGAAGGTAGGCCCCTTCCGATCGTTCCGTTCGAGTAACGTCGCGCTTCTCTGAAAGGAGAGGAATCACCCGACCTGCTCGCGGGTTGACCCATCTTCTGCCGGATGTGGACGGACGTTCTCCTCCGGGGAGCATGGGTGACCGCGCAATACCGCGCAGCGTACTCCAATCGGGGGATGCTGGACCGCCCGTCATGCGGGCGTACTCTCTCACTCCTGCGCAGGGCGGCCGATAACACGGTAGCGGGATTCCGTTTCCGGCCGGAGACAGCAGGAGGGACTTGCATGGCATCTGGGCGGAGATGTTGTCGGGTGAATCACGCACTTGCGCCGTAACCACGGAGGGGAATGAAGCCATGGTGAAGAGAATCGCTCGAAACGGTGCGATGCTCGCCGCTTGGATGGCGGCGGTGGCGGTGATTGCAGACAGCAGCGCACTCGCGACATCGGTCGACACCCAGCCACTCCCGGAGACGGGGGCGACTCTCGTGACATACGGGAGTCATGGCGGGATGAACCTGGTCGTCTCGCTCGACGGCGGGACGCCGCAGCCGGTGTGGGCGAGGGAGCTCGACGCATCACTCGACGACGGAGAGGCTGTGCGCGAGGGCTTCAGCTACTCGATCGAGGTCGATCAGATCATTCCGAGCATGGGCACGATCCCGAACGTCACGATCGTCGATCCGTCGTCCTCCTGGGCGCTCACCCAGGCCGCGTATCTGCTCGATACCTGGCACGGCGCGGACATCGACGTGAAGGAGAAGTTCGCGATCGCCGCGCTGCAGCTCGCCATCTGGGAGGTCGTCTACGACTCCGAGGGGCACGATCTCGACGACGGCCGCTTCGCCGTGATCGGCGCAGCGGCACATGTGCGCGATCTGGCGGGCACGATGCTCGACTCGATCCCGTACGACCTCGAGGGCTGGCATCCGACGTCGTACGTTCGCGGAGTCCTGCACCCCGTGAAGAGGGACCAGATCTTCGTCGCGATCCCCGAGCCGAGTCTGATGCTGCTCGTTCTGCTCGGCGCTGGATCCACGGCGCTTCGAAGAGGCCGGCGCGCCTAGGTGAGCTTCGTGCGGCTCGCATGGGGAGTCTGTCCGCATGCGAGCCGCATGGGCTCGTTCGCTTCGGCTCGCATCAGCGCAGGAAGTGGCCGCCGTTCACCTGGATGGCTTGGCCGGTGATCATCCGTGCGCGATCGGACGCGAGGAACACGGCTGTCTCGGCGACGTCGCCATCCGTGGGAATCTCGCCGAGCGGCATGACGCTCGCGATCTCGGCGATCACCTTCTCTTCGGAAACCGCGCGCTGCTTGGCGGACATGGCGACGTAGGTCTGGACGGGAGGGCCCCACATCCAGCTCGGGACGACCATGTTCACGCGAATGCGGCTCGGACCGAGCTCGCGTGCCATGTGGTACGTCGCCGTGAGCAGGGCTCCTTTCGAAGAGCCGTAGGCGATCTGCGGTGTCGTCGGCAGGAACTGCGTGAGCGATCCGATGAGAACGATGGATCCGCCGCCGCGTTCGCGCAGCGCGGGGACCGCCGCCTTCACGAGCTGGACCGTTCCGAACACGTTCGTCTCGAAGGTGCGGCGCCAGCCGTCGAGATCGGTATCCATCACGCCGCCGAAGAGGGAGTCGTAGGCGGCGACCTGGACCAGACCATCGATGCCGCCGAAGCGCTCGACCCCCGCGCGTACGATGCGCTCGTCGTCGGCCGCGTTCGTGATGTCGGCTGCGACCGGGAGAACGCGGCTCCCCGTGGGGTCGAGCTCGTGTGCGGTCTGCTCCACCTTCGCCGCCGTGCGCGCGGCGATGACCAGATTGGCTCCCTCGCGCAGCGCTCGTTCGGCGACCTCTCGCCCCAGGCCGGGGCCCACGCCGGTGACGACGATCGTCTTTCCCTGCAGGGTCATGATGTCCTCCGTGATGGGTGCGAGGGATCGTACCAGCCCGGGCGCTCTGCGCGCCGGGCGAGCACGATCCCGACCCGCCGGGCTCAGCCCGTGTTGCGCAGACCCGCGGCGATCCCGTTGATCGTGAGGTGCAGCGCGTGGTCGAAGCGCGACGGATCTCCGTCCGTCGTCTGGATGCGCGGCCCGCGTTTGCGTTCGATCAGCTCGACCTGGATGTAGGAGAGCGGATCGAGGTACGGGGCGCGCATGTCGAGGGTCTGTCGTAGACCGGGCTCGCTCGCGAGGAGCTGTCGCTCCCCCGCGATCGCGAGCACCGCGTGCCGAGCGAGCTGGAACTCGTGCTCGATGCGGTGGAAGCACTCCGTGACGCCGGGTACGCCCTTGGCCGCCTCTGCGTAGCAGGCGGCGATGTGGAGATCCGTCTTCGCGAGCACCTGGCGCAGATTGTCGATCACCGTGCGGAAGAACGGCCAGCGTCGATACATGCTCTGCAGGCGCTGCTGTGCCTTCTGGTGGTCGCCTTCCGCGGACAAGGCCTCTTCGAGGGCGGTTCCCACGCCGTACCAGCTCGGCAGCAGCACGCGGTTCTGCATCCAGGCGAAGGTCCACGGGATGGCTCGAAGATCCTGGATGCGGCGGGTCGACGTTCGCCGCGCGGGGCGGGAGCCGATCTGCATGCCGGAGATCTCGTCGATGGGTGTGAGTGCCTGGAACACGTCGACGAAGCGCGGATCCTCGTAGACGAGCGCGCGGTACTCGGCGCGGGAGCGGTCGGCGAGCGCGCGCATCCAGTCGATCCACCCCTCGGGAGGCGGCGAGCGCCGGCGCAGCGTGCCCTCGGGGAGCGACGCTTCGAGGGTGGCCGAGAGCATCTGCTCCAGGTGATGGACGGCGGAGGCGACGGAGCCGTACTTGTGCGAGATGACCTCGCCCTGCTCGGTGATCTTGATGCGCCCGAGCACGCTTCCGGGAGGCTGTGCGAGGATCGCAAGGTGCGTGGGACCACCGCCGCGCGCGATGGTTCCTCCGCGGCCGTGGAAGAGCTCGAGCCGCACCCCGTGCGCTCGCGCCTGCGCGCAGAGGTCGCGCTGCACGTCGTACAACCCCATGCACGCCGCGAGGTAACCTCCGTCCTTCATCGAGTCGGAGTAGCCGACCATCACCTGCTGGCGCATGCCGCGCGCCTCGAGCTGCCGGCGATAGGCATGGGAGCGATACAAGCGCTCCATCGCGCGCGATGCGCTGCGAAGCCCCTCGATCGACTCGAAGAGCGGGACGATGTCGAGCTTCGTCTCCAGCGCTCCGTCCGGAAGCGGGGTCACCAGTCCGGCGACCCGGGCGAGGGCGAGCAGCTCGAGGACCGCGATCTCGTTCTCCGTCTCGCTGATCACGACGTGGCGCAGGGCCTCGGCGTCGACGCGAACGCCGGCTTCGTGCATCGTGCGCAGGGATGCGAGCACCTCGCGCGCATCTTGCGACAGGGATTCTTCGGAGGGATGCGGTTTCTGCGGGTCGAGCACGACCCGCTCCAGGAACTCCTGCTGCTGCGCGAGCGGGAGCTCGGACAGGGGGCCATCGACGGGGCAGATGACCTCGCTTCTCGCTGCGCGATGTCGTCCCTGGTGTTGCCGCAGATCGAGCGAGACGAAACGCAGACCGAAGGCCTCGACCTGGCGGAGCAGCGTGTGGAGCGGCCCGGCGGCGAGGCGCGCACCTGCGTTCTCGCACAGGCTCGTGCGGATCCGGCCGAGATCGGCCTCGAGCTCGGTCGGATCGCGATAGCCGCCCCGTGTCCCGGCGGGCTCACCCGATCGCGCCTCCTCGATGCCGTACTCCAGACGGATCGCGATCGCGTTGAGCTTCGTGCGATAGATCTCGGCCGGGTTGTACGGAGCGACCCGCTCGCGAAGGCCCGGCAGGGAGGCCAGGTCGCGCGCCACGCTCTCGAGCAGGCCGTTCGATGCGGGAATGCGCTTCCGGGTGGCCGTGAGCCTCTCGATCAGCGGGCCGACCGCGCGGAGGTA
>CAZOTO010000038.1:5894-22909 GCA_964582775.1 uncultured Myxococcales bacterium | reverse complement strand
AAGCCGGCCCCGGAGTCGACGGCTACTACTTCTGCACCGACGTCAGCTGCACCGAGCGCTCCGAGATCTACATGTCGATCCTCGGAAGCGCGCTCGAGATCCCGATCCCGACGAAGTTCGTTCGCGTGTTCGGTCCAGCATCCGACGTGAGAGCGGCGTTCTACTTCCTGGATCACGACTCGCTCGACGGTGCGGCGGTCGAGAAGGAGCAGGTGAAGGACCTCTTCACGCGCCTGCATCCGCGAATCGATACCCGAGAGCGGCTGTACCGGGACATCTACGACATCGCGCCCGCGCCCGATCTCGCCCATCTCACGGGACCTGGAGTGATGCGACGCCTCGAACGGGAGAGCTTCCAACTGATCAGCCTGAGCGGCCACGGCTGGATGGGTGGCTGCTGCGGGGTGGCGAGCGAGCTCGTCGAGTACATCCGGAACTCTCCCGGCCTCTTCTACGCGGACTCCTGCCTCACGAACGAGTTCGACAAGATGGATGCGGTGAGCGAGCTCCTGGTGACGAAGCAGTCCAACGGAGCCGTCGGCTATGTCGGAAACACCCGATTCAGCTGGGTCGGACTCGGCTCGTCGTTCGAGCGGGCGTTCTGGATGCGCATGCGAAGCACGCGCGAGCTCGGTCGACTGCACGACACGAAGTCGCGCTACGTCTCGAATCCGAACGAGCAGTGGGTGAACTTCTCGCTCAACCTGCTCGGCGACCCGGCCATGGAGGTCTGGCGCGGGGAGCCCGAGCGGCTGCTCATCGCCGACGTGCCGATGGAGGTGCGACAGGGCGTGCCCATCTCCGGCCGCATCACGGACGACTCGGGGACGGGGGTTCCCCTCGCGCGCGTGACCCTGGTGGGTGAAGGGGTGTATCGCGTGGTGACGGCGAATCTCTCGGGCCAGTTCTCGTTCCCACCCTCCGGACGCGCAGGCCAGCGGCTGCGGGTGACGGCCACGCACACCTTGCTCGAGTATCAGCCCGTGTCGCGCGACGTGGACATCGTCCGGCCGATCTTCACGCTGCCCCCGGGCACCCTCCCCCGTCCCACCCCCTGGCCGTTCCCGGGGACGCCGTAGCGCGGGCTCAGTGCGGCGCGGGGGAGTCGCCGCCGGGCGCGCGCAGGCGAGCGATGATCCGCAGCAGGCGGTGCCGCTCCATCGCGACGGTGAGTGCGGCGAGGCCCGCCATCGCTGCGAGCGTTCCCAGCAGGATGCGGGTCGCCAGCACGAACATGCCGGCGGAGAAGCTCATCTGACTGCGCAGGCCCTCCATCAACAGCTGCTCGCGGCCGTCGCGGGGAACCTCTCGGTCGAGTCGCTGCTGGTAGCCGTCGTACAGGAATCCGATGCGTGCGATCGGTCCGTCGTAGGCGGGAGTCCCTCTCGGATCGCCGCGCGGATCGAACGAGGTGATCGCCCAGCCGAGGTACGCAGCCGCGAGCAGGGTGAGCACGATGCCTCCAACGACCGCCCAGCGCTGCTCGCGCTCCAGTCGTGCGAGCAGCCGCTCGTCGGCCTCCGTCAGGGTGGCGATGTCATCCTCCTCGAGCACGGGTGCGCTCAGCTCTTGGACCGGATCATCTCGTCGAGGGCCTTCGGGCTGAAGCCGCGCAGGATCGAGCCCCCGATGTCGAACACCGGAATGCCGCGTCCGCCGCTCTTGCGGGCGAGCTCCTGGGCGATCTCCGGGTCATCGACGTTGCGCTCCTCGTACGCGATTCCCTTCGCATCCATGTACTTCTTCGCCTTGCGGCAGGCGGGGCACCAGTCGGCGCCATACATGAGGATGGCGGGGGCGGTCCGGGCGCTCTGCGGGTCGGTGGCGCGCAGCTTCGAGTAGCGAGCGGCGGTGGCGCGCTTCATGTCTTCGGGGGACATCGGGGGAGGCGTGCTGGATTCCACGAAGCCCACGCGATCGCGCCACTCGGCGGGAACGGCGTCGAGGCTCTCCACGAAGCGCACGCGCCCGCGCTCGTCGATGAACTGGTAGTAGACGCGGGTTGCGTCCCCCTCGGCGAGCGAGCTCGCCTGGCTGCCCGCCGGTCTCTGCTCCGACGGGGCCTCGGTCGATTCGGCCCCGCTCGCAGGCAGGAGCAGATCGACGAGCGACCAGAACCCGAATCCCGCTCCCGAGTCGCAGCCCGCGAGCACAGAGGCGGTGCACGCGAGCAGCGCTGCACCTCGGCGGAGTCGATCGTCTCGCATGCGGGAACCTCCGGGTCCGGGCGACGCATCGGCGATCGCCGCACTCCACATGAACCGGGTGCGACCCGCCGCTTCGAACGAGACCACTCCTGCTGGCCTCGCTCGCCGCTTCGTGGCGAAGGCCAGGGGGTGAACCTTGATGCCGATCACGCCTTCATGATATCGTGAACATCATTCACAAACAGGGCGTCCATGATCTTCCACTTCGACTTCCGCATGTGGAGCCGGCTGGTGCGGCTCGCCTGGCGAGAGCCCCATCCGCGAGGGCGCCGGTCGATGCTCGTGCGGCTCCTCGTCTACGTGCCGCTCGTCGCGAGCTTCCATGCCATCTGCTTCTTCCTGGATGGGATCGTGTTCCCGGGATTGCACCGGGTGCGCGTCGAGAAGCCGGTCTTCCTGGTGGGTCACGCGCGAAGCGGCACCACCCTGCTCCACCGCCTGATGAGCCGGGATGCGGATCGTTTCAGCTCCTTCCTGCTCTACGAGCTCTACTTTCCGTCGTTGCTGCAGAAGAAGGCGATCCGGGCGCTGGCGAAGCTGGATCGCCGCTGGCTTGGAGGCTTCTTCACGCGGCGTGTCGAGGCGTGGGAGAAGCGGCGCTACGGAGCGACGCAGGATATCCACGCCATGGGGCTCACGAAGCCCGAGGAGGACGATTTCCTCTTCTATTGGTCGTGCGCGTCGGGCACGTGGATGCTCAAGGTCCCGGCGATGGGCGAGGTCGACTTCTATCACCTCGATCGCGAGCCGGAGGCGCGCCGGCGGCGCGTCGAGCGCTTCTATGCGGATTGCATCCGTCGCCAGCTCTACCTGAATGGGCCGGATCGCACGCACCTGTGCAAGGCGCCGCACTTCGCGGGCCGCGTCGCGAGCCTGATCGAGAGCTTCCCGGATGCTCGCATCGTCGTGACGATGCGAAACCCACACGAGACGATCCCGAGCCTGTTGAAGCTCATGTCGGTGGGCTACCGGCTCCGGGGCTGCGACGAGCAGCGCACGGCGCACTCCCTCGCGGTGCTCGCGAACCAGTCGTTCCATACGTATCGCCACCCGCTCGAGGTCCTCGCCCTGCATCCCGGGACCCGCCATGCGATCGTGGACTATCGCGAGCTGGTGGCCGAGCCGAAGCGCGCGGTGCGCGGGATCTACGAAGCCCTCGGGATCCCGCTCACCCCTGCGTATGCAGCACTCCTCGACGAGGAGCAGAATCGCGCGCGGCGGCACGAGACCGGCCACACGTACAGTCTCGCGGAGTTCGGCCTGGATGCGTGCGCGATCGAGCGCGAGCTGGCCGGGCTCTTCGATCGCTACGGATGGGAGCGGGCCTCGGAGGCCGGAAGGGATGCGCATGATTCCCGATGAGAAGGCGAAGGCGGAGCTTCGCGCCGCTTTCGACGAGATGATGGCGGAGCTCGCGCGCGCGCGCGATGCGATCGACGTTCACGCGTTGCACTGACCTCCATCGAGCGCGCTCAACCTCGCCGAGGGCTATCGCTACGTGATGAGCCAGGTCTACTGCGCGATCGAGCGGGGTTTCTTCGAGGATCCCCGCTTTCCGTACGTGCGCCGCGCGATCCAGGCGATCGCGAAAGCCACGATCGACAACTCGGACGCGATCTACTTCTCGATGCCCATCGACGGAAACGAGAGCTACTGGATCCGCGGCCAGGCTCGCGACTCGCGCCACTGGCGCGGGGAGGATCGTGCCCCGACCGGACGCCTCGCTCCGCAGTACCTGATCTTCGAGTGTGCGAGCGGCTACGCGGGCGACTCGGGGAGTCTTGCGGAGCTTCGCCCCGGCACGCGCGCGATGTCCGGGATGCTCGACACGTCGAAGCTGCAGGTGGCCGGCGACGGTCGCTTCGAGATCCTCTGTGCACCGGACAAGCCGGCCGGATTCACGGGAAACTTCCTGTGCACGCGCATCGAGCGCCGCGGCGAGACGTATGTCGGTGCATACATCTCCGGCCGCCAGCTCTTCTACGATTGGGATCGCGAGGATCCGGTCGACTTCTGGATCACGCGGATCGGCCAGGAGAGCGAGACGCCGGGCGCCTACGATCCCGCGTCTGCGGCACGCGCGCTGCGGCGCGTCGGTGAGATCGCGCGCGGGCAGGTCTTCTTCTGGAACGAGTTCTACGACGTGCTGCTCGAGACCTACGGCGATCGCAACGGCGACGGCAAGCAGTTCATGCCGAGGAACGCTTTCAACGATCCCAACGCCGCCTCCGGTGCCACCGGTGGGGGCATGAGCACGAACATCTACGCGGGTGGCGTGTACGAGCTCGCGCAGGACGAGGCGCTCATCGTCGAGAGCCGGATCCCCGTGGAGCCCATGTACATCGGCTTCCATTTGTCGAACTTCTGGGGCGAGTCGTTCGACTACGCGAACCACATCACGAGCCTGAATGGATTCCAATCCGAGCGCGATCCCGACGGAGCGATCCGCTACGTGATCGCGCATCGCGATCCGGGGGCTCCGAACTGGCTCGACACCACGGGTCACCCCGAAGGCTACATGGCACCGCGCTGGGCGTACTTCGAGAAGCCACCGCAGGAGCAGTGGCCGACGATCCGCGCGACGAAGGTGCGCTTCGACGAGATCTGGACTCATCTTCCGCCGGGAACGCGACGGGTCTCTTCGGAGCAGCGGCGCGAGCAGATCCGGATCCGCCAGCTCCACGTGCAGCGGCGCTTCAGCCAGGCGTGAGTCGCTACACCGGGAGGTCCATCGAGATGTCGAGATTGGAAGGAAAGGTTGCCCTCGTCACCGGAGCCAGTCGCGGGATCGGGGCGGCGATCGCGAGGCGGCTGGCGTCGGAGGGAGCGTCGGTGGCGGCGGTCGCGCGAAGCCTCGATCGCTCGGCCCACGGTGCACCGGGAACCCTGCGCGAGACCGTCGCCTCGATCGAGGCCGCGGGCGGGCGTGCGATCGCGATCCAGGGCGACATCCTCGATCGTGCGTCGCGCGGGCAGTTCATCGCCGCCTGTCGCGAGCAGCTCGGCCCGATCGACATCCTCGTGAACAACGCCATGTACGGGAACTACAAGCCGCTCGAGAAGGTCGATGAGCGCGAGATCGGGCTCACGCTCGAAGCCGGAGTCGGCGCGCCGCTCCATCTCGTGCAATTGGCGCTGCCCGACATGCGCGCGAAGCGGTGCGGATGGATCCTCAACATCTCGTCGGCGACGGCGAAGCACCCCGAGGGTCCGCCGTACATCGAGTGGCAGCGCAAGGGCGGCTCGCACCTCTACGCCTGCAGCAAGGCCGCGCTCGACCGATGGACGACGGGTCTCGCCGCCGAGCTCAGCGAGGATGGGATCTCCGTGAACACCTTGGCGCCCGTCGCAGCCGTGATCACCGAAGCCGTGCGCTACACCGGTGCGGATCGCTGGATCGAGCCATCGATGGTCGAGCCGATCGAGGCCATGGCCGAGGCGGCACTCGCTCTCGTGTCGGGCGATCCCCGCAAGCTCACGGGCCGGATCACGTACAGCCTGGATCTGCTCGAGGAGCTCGGCCGCGAGATCCGCACGCTCGATGGCCTCGCGAAGCTCTGAGCGCGGAGGAATCCCATGTACATCGGAATGAGCCAAGAGCAGGAGCGGCTGCGCCGCGAGCTGCGCGACTACTACGAGAGGCTCCTCACGCCCGATCTTCGCGAGAAGCTTGCGAGGGAGCACGGGATCGGGCCGGCCACGAAGGCGGTCCGCGAGCGGATGGCGAAGGACGGCTGGCTGTGCTTCGGCTGGCCGAAGGAGTACGGCGGCCAGGGCCGGGACGAGGTCGATCACTTCATCTTCTTCGACGAGGCGATGCGTGCGTCTGCGCCCGTTCCGATGCTCACGGTGAACACCGTAGGGCCCACGCTCATGCGCTTCGGGACGGAGGAGCAGAAGCGTGCCTTCCTGCCGCGCATCGCCTCCGGCGAGATCGAGTTCTGCATCGGCTACTCGGAACCGAGTGCCGGTACCGATCTCGCCTCGCTGCAGACGCGCGCGGTGCGCGACGGCGACCACTACGTGGTGAACGGCCAGAAGACATGGACGAGCCTCGCGAGCGGTGCGGACTACTGCTGGCTCGCCGTTCGGACCGATCCGGGTGCGGCCAAGCACGCGGGGATCTCGATCCTCATCGTCGACATGAAGACGCCGGGCATCCGCGTGGATCCGCTCGACCTCTTGGTGGAGCACGATCTGAACCAGGTGTTCTTCGAGGACGTCCGCGTACCCGTGGCGAATCTGGTGGGTGGCGAGAACAAGGGCTGGAAGCTCATCACGAACCAGCTCAACCACGAGCGCGTGACGCTGTGCTCCTCGGGAGTGATCGAGCGCGCCTACGACGTCGTTCTCGAGTACGCCGAGAGCACCCACCTACCGGATGGCCGAAGGCTACTCGACGAGGAGTGGGTGCAGGCGAACCTGGCCCGTGTATTCGCCGGGATCGAGTTCCTGCGGCTCGTCAACTGGAAGGTGGCCTGGTCGGCGACGAAGGGGACGTTCTCCCCCGCGGATGCCTCGATCACCAAGGTGTTCGGCACGGAGCTCTATGTCGCCGGCTTCCGACTCTTGATGGAGATCCTCGGACAACGCGGCTACCTGGTGCGCGGCTCCCCCGAGGCGGTGGCGGCCGGACACCTCGAGAACCTGTACCGGAGCATGGCTCCGCTCACCTTCGTCGGCGGCGTGAACGAGGTGCAGCGGGATCTGATCGCGGTGTTCGGCTTGGGAATGCCTCGCATTCCCCGACACTGACCACCGCACGGCGAATGCGCCGGGTGCCGCACGCATGTGCAGGATGCGCGCCGCGGCGCAGACGAGCAATGGGAGACCCACGAGATGGACTTCTCGTACACCGAAGAACAACAGGCTGCGATCGATCTCGCTCGACAGATCCTCACGGACCGTTGCACCCTGCCCTGGCTCCGCGCGCTCGAGCAGGCGGAAGAGCCGCGTTTCGATCGCGAGCTGTGGGCCACGCTCGGCGAGTCGGGTCTGATCGGAGCGGGTTGGCCGGAGGCGTATGGCGGTGCGGGTCTCGGCTTCCTCGTCGTTGCGGGAATCATGGAGCAGATCGGACGAACCGTCGCGCCGGTGCCCTTCCTCGAGACCGTCGTGCTCGGGGCCCTGGCGCTCGCGGAGTTCGGCACTGCCGCCCAGCGGCACGCATGGCTGCCGCGCGCGTCGCGCGGCGAGGCGGTGCTCACCGCGGCGCTCGTCGAGCCGCATCGGGAGCCGGCCGATCCCGGGACGAGAGCCGTGCGCGACGGAGATGCGATCCGCCTCTCGGGGCGGAAGCTCGCGGTCCCTGCCGGTGCGATCGCAGATCTGATCCTGGTCCCCGCGCGCGAGGAGGATGGCAGCGTCGGGATGTTCCTCGTCCGCGGCGATGCGCCCGGCGTGCGACACGAAGCGCTTCGCACCACGAGCCGCCAGCCCGAGTCGCTGCTCGTGCTCGACGGTGCATCTGCCGAGCGGTTGGGCGCAGAGGGACGGGGCGCAGCCATCGCCGAGTGGATCGAGATGCGAGCCACGGCGGCGCTGTGCGCGCTCGCCGTGGGCGTGTGCGCGGAGGCGCTGCGCCTCACGGTCGAGTACACGAAGACGCGCAAGCAGTTCGGTCAAGCGATTGCGGAGTTCCAGGCCGTCGGTCAGCGCGCCGCGGATGCATTCATCGATACCGAGGGAGTGCGGCTCACGGCGCTCCAGGCCGCATGGCGGATCGATGCGGGCCTGCCGGCCGAGGCCTGCGTCGCGGTTGCGAAGTACTGGGCGTCCGCCGGCGGATCCCGCGTCGTCCAGGCGGCGCAGCACCTGCACGGAGGCGTGGGCGTGGACCGCGAGTATCCGCTCCATCGCTACTTCGTCTACGCACGTCAGCTCGAGCTCACGTTGGGTGGCGAGGCTCACCAGGTCCGTCGGCTCGGGCGCCTGATTGCGTGCAACGAGGCCCGACGAGACTGAATCGAGGAGGATCCCGTGGATCGAGAGAAGCTTCGGAAGCTGTTCGACATGACCGGCCGCGTGGTGATCGTGACCGGTGGAACCCGCGGCATCGGCCGCGCGCTTGCCGAGGGCTACGTCGCAGCGGGCGCGCGCGTGGTCGTGGCGAGCCGCAAGGAGGATGCCTGCAAGGAGACCGAGGAGCACCTTCGTGCCATGGGGGGCGAGGCGCTCGGCGTCGCCACGCACATGGGGGATCTCGGCTCGTTGCGAAGCCTGGTGGCGCGGACGATCGATGTGTTCGGCGGCATCGACGTGGTGGTGAACAACGCGGCGAATGCGCTCGCCCTGCCCCACGGCGCCTACACGGAGGATGCGTGGGCGAAGTCGCTCGACGTGAACCTGCGCGGTCCGGTGTTCCTGGTGCAGGAGGCCTTGCCGGCGCTGAAACAGAGCTCCCACGCAGCGGTGCTGAACGTGATCTCGGGGGCGGCGTTCCTGTTCTCGTCCACGGTGTCCCTGTATGGCATCGGCAAGGCGGGCCTCATGTCGGCGACGCGCTCGATGGCCGCCGAGTTCGTCCCCTTCGGCATTCGCGTGAACGCGCTCTCCCCCGGAACGATCGACACCGACATGGTGCGCAAGAACACGCCGGAGGCGCAGGCGGAGATGGTCCGCATCCAGCTCATGCCGCGCATGGCGGAGCCGGACGAGATGGTCGGTCCCGCGCTCCTGCTCACCTCGGACGCGGGAAGCTTCATCACGGGGCAGGTGCTGTTCGCGGACGGGGGCATGGTCCCCCGCTAGGAACAGCTCTACACAGAAGGAGGGCGCATGACGACACGGCTTCTCTGTCAGTCCATCTGGACGGAGGAGGTCCCGTTCTTCGACGCCCATCCGATTCGGGAGGGGCAGCGCAGAGTGTGCGAGGCTGCGGCAAGGCCCGGGACCGTCTGCGAGTTTCGCTACGTACCTCATTCCACCTACGCCACCTCGTACGCCTACCTGGCCATGCTCAACAATGCGGCATTGGTCCAGGGGATCATCGACGGTGAAGCCGAGGGCTTCGACGCCGCGGTGATCTCGTGCGGGAACGATCCAGCCCTGAGAGAGGCACGAGAGATGGTCGACTATCCCGTCGTCGGGATCACGGAGGCGGGAATGCACCTCGCCTGCCAGATGGGAGCGAGGTTCGCGCTCATCGTCGTCGAGGAGCCACAGGTGCCGCAGGTCGAGCGGAATCTCACCCTGTACGGCCTGCGAGAACGCGCGATCGCACACCGACCCGTCCGCTCGTGCGAGCGGAGCCACGACATGCCGGACTGGTTCCAGTCGCCCGACTATGCGCGGGAGCATCTCGTGCCGGCCTTCGAGCGGGTCGCGCTCGAGTGCATCGACGACGGTGCGGAGGTGATCGTGACGGCATGCGGGGGACTCTCGGCGCTCACCCTGGCGGGCTACCACGAGGTTCGCGACACGCGCGTACCCGTCGTCGATGCGCTCGTGGCCGGCGTCAAGATGGCGGAGGCTCGCGCGGATCTGCACAGGACGTTCGGGATCTCGACCAGCAAGCGACTCACCTATGCGTCGCCATCGAGAGAGACCCTCGAGTCCGTGCTCCCGCCCTTCTTCGAGATGGCAGCCGAGCACTGGAAGATGCGGGGGAAGGACGGCTCGTGATGGATCTGCTCTCCATCGATCACGTCCACTTCTCCATGCCCGATCTCGCACGTGCGCAGGCCGAGGCTGCAGGACTGCGCGTACGCAGCCGGATCAGCAGCGAGGACGTCGGCTTCGGCAAGAACGTGGTGCAGCGCAGCTCGACTCCGAGGAGACGTTCGGCCTGGGCCTGGAGCTCGTCGAGCGGGAGCGCTGAGCGGTCCGCGAGCTTCGGTGCGGTCTTCATCAAACGCGGTGTGTCCGCCTGCGACATGGGGACGAGCTACCACCTGCCTCGTCTCGTGGGTGCGTCACGCTCGGCGGAGCTCCTGCTGACGGGCCGGGTCTTCGATGCCGCCGAGGCCGAGCGAATCGGCCTCGTGCTCGACGTCGTGGACGACGGAACCGTCGTGGAACGGGCGCTCCAGACCGCGCGCGAGATTGCATCGAACGGTCCGCTCGCGGTATGGATGACGAAGGAGACGATGTGGCAGACGGTCGATGCGCCGAGTCTCCGGCACGCCATCGATATCGAGAACCGGACCCAGATCATGTGCACTGCGACGGGCGAGATCGAGACCGCGTTCGCGGCCTTCCGGGAAGGTCGCCAGCCGGAATGGAAGGACCTGTAGATGGAGCTTCACCTGGCCTTCGAGCTTCGCTCTCCTGCCGGAACCACTCCCCATCGCGATCTCTATCCGGCCATGCTGGACCTCTGCGCCTGGGGCGACGACCAGGGCTTCGCCTACGCGAACTTCGGGGAGCATCATGCCTCGACGAGCGGCTACAACCCCTCGCCCCTGGTGACCTGTGCCGCCGTCGCGGGGCGCACGCGCAGGATCCGGATGCGTCCCAACGTCCTGCTCGCTCCCTTCTACAACGTGGTGCGCCTGGCCGAGGACACCGCGGTGCTGGCGCTCACCTCCGAGGGCCGCTTCGAGCTCGCAATCGGTGGCGGCTATCGCCAGCGCGAGTGCGACATCTACGGAACGCGCCTGGAGGATCGCTGGAAGGCGGTCGGCGATACCGTGAGCTTCCTGCGCAAGGCCTGGAGCGGAGAGACGTTCGAGCACGAGGGCCGGAGCCTCTACCTCAGGCCCGTGCCGGACCCGCACCCCAGGATCGTGCTCGGAGGCGGCGGGGAGGCCGCGGCCCGGCGCGCGGCTCGCATCGCAGACGGCTTCGCGACTCCGCACAACGCCGAGCTGTGGAAGCCCTACCGCGAGGAATGTCTCGCGCTCGGCAAGCCCGATCCCGGACCCGCCCAGCCCCTGGGACCCGTGTTCCTGTGGATCGCAGAGGACGTGGACGCGGCGTGGGACATGCTCATGCCGCACGTGCTGAGCCAGATCGAAGAGTACGTGCAGTTCACGACCGAGGGCTACGGAGAGGCCAAGGGGCCCTATCGAGGAGAGGTGAGCCCCGATCTCGCCCGGAACAATCCCGCCTACCAGGTTCTCACGCCGGAGGAAGCCATCGCGCTGGGGCAGCGGCTCGGCCCGCGAGGACTCCTCCTGTTCAATCCCCTGCTCGGCGGCATCGCGCCCGCCGAGGCGTGGAAGATGCTGCGGCGGTTCGAGACGAAGGTGAAGCCGCACCTGCCCTGACGACGGGTGCGACACTCCGTCGTGTCGGCTGGCCACGGATTCGGGCGGCTACCACCCCTCCACGTCGTGCACTTGCTTCCAGACGAGATTGGGAGCGATCCGGCGCATGAAGGCGCCGATCCTGGCCTCGCGCGTCGGGAATACCCAGAACTTCCCCGACTCGAGCGTGCTCTCGATCGCGTCGAGGACCCGCTTCGGATCGATGGGCTTGTCGCGCTCGAGCAGCTTGGGCCACGCCGTCGCACGTCCCTGCTCGAGGAGCGGGGTCTCGACGGCGGGTGGGCAGACACAGGCGAAGCGCACGCCGCTGCTGCGGTTCTCGTGGTAGAGAACCTCGGTGAACGCGACCACCGCGAACTTCGACGCGTTGTAGGCGCCGCAGAGCAGCGTCGGGATGATGCCCGCCATCGAGGCGAAGCTCACGAAGTCGCCTCGCTTCCTCTCGACCATCCGCGGGAGCGTCGCCTTCGCGATGTTCACGAGACCGCCGTAGTTGATCGACATGATCCGGTGGATCACCTGGGCGTCCTGCTCGAGCAGCTTCCCGAAGGGCATGATCGCGGCGGCATGCATCACCCGATCGATCGGGCCGAGCTGGGCCTCGATTTCCTCCGCTGCCTTGGCGACCGCCTGCGGGTCGGTCACGTCCACGCGCCAGGTGCGGATCCCCTCGTGCCCGGCCGCCGTCTCGACGAGCCCCGGCTCGTTCACATCGAGCGCCGCGACCCGCTTGCCCTGGGCGGCGAGAGTCCGCGCGGCGAGACGCCCCATTCCACTCGCTCCCCCCGTGACGAGCGCCACGTTTCCCTTGAATGCCATGCGTCGTGTCTCCTATGGGCGCCCTGCCGGTGATCGGAGCGCCGTGTCCTCACGGATCATACCTGCGAAAGTCCACCTTCGTGTCCCGGTCGTTCTGGCCGAGCTCGTACCAACCGACCTCGTTGATCAGATGCCCGTGCTTTCCGACGAACTGGGTCACCTTCACGGGGCTCGGGCAGATGGAGTCGTTGTCGCGTCCGGTCACGAACTGCGTGCTGAGCCAGGCGTGATAGATGTGGACCTGTCCCGGGCGGATTCCGGGGGTGAGCTTCACGCGGGCGACGAACTCGCCCAGATCGTTGTGAACCGCTGCGTAGTCGTGATCCCGAACGCCGCGCTCGCGAGCGTCGTCCGGGTTCACGAAGAGCAGCGGCTCTCCGCGCTGGAGTCGCAAGAGGATGTCGACGTCGCGCCAGACCGTGTGGACGCTCCAGCGCGTATGCCCACAGGTGAGCGTGAGCGGGTAGGATCCGCCCGCCTTCGGCGGATCCTTGTGCACGGGTAGCTCCTCACCCACCTCGAGGAAGATCGGGTGGTCCAGATAGAACTGCTGCCGCCCCGTATGCGTTGGCCAGGGCCGCTTCGCCACGACGTAGTCCTGGAACGCGACGAGCGGCTCGTCGACCCTGTAGTCGCTCGTTCCACACCACATCTTGCCGAGCTGGCTCACACCCGTGAGGCGCATCGCGCCCTTGTTCGCACGCAGCCCCTCGAGGGTGATGCCTCTCGTCGCCGGCGAGAGCTCCAGGATGAGCTGCATCGCCTTCTCGTCGTCGAGGCGTCCCCTGTCCGTGAAGCGCTCGTGGGTGCGCGTGAGATCGTACGTCTTCCCTCGATAGCCCTTGACGATCGTGACCTCGCGCCGCTTCGCCTCCGCCGACACCCGCTCGGCCACGAGCGCGAGGATCTCCCAGTCCGACTTCGCCTCGCCGAGCGGATCCACCGCCTTGTCGCCGAGGTGGAGGTACGGCGGATACGCGAGCGTGTACTTGAAGCCGAGCTTCTCATAGGGTGCGGCCGTCGGAAGCAGGATGTCGGAGTGGCGCGCCGTATCGTCCATGCGCAGCGTGAGATCCACGATCAGCCGGGCATCCCGGAAACGGGTTTCCGCCAGGCGATACCCCATCCGGCTGTGCCGGAACGGATTCCCGAACAGGTTGAAGATCAGCTCGGGGCGATCCAGATCCGGAGTCGGAGCGTTGTGGATGTCACCGCGGGCGAGCGCATCCTTCAGGAACGCTTCCGGGGGGCGAGGGAGCGTCGGGTCGTTGTACGCGGGATCGAGCTGGGTGTCGTAGGTTCCGGCGTCGAGCAGACGCATCATCGAGCCGGAGATGTAGCTGGGGCTCTCCGCCTGCTGTCGTCCCATCTCGATGAGCGCGCCCCAGATGGCCTGCGGATCGTCGGCGCGCAGGTCGCACGGATTCTCGGCGAAGGCAGCGAGGACCTTTCCGTCGAGCTCGAAGAAGGTCATCTCCTGCCATCCGCCGCCGGCGCGTCCGTTGTTTCCGGTGAGCGAGGCGAGGAGGATCTGCGCGCGCTGCACCAGATCCCCGTGGAGGATCTTCGAGCAGGCAGCGCCGCAGTAGATGATGGCCGACTTCGCCTGCGCGAACTCGCGTGCGAAGCTGCGGATCACGTTCGGATGGACCCCCGTGATCTCGGAGGCGATCTCGGGAGCATTCGGCGCGAGGTTCTCGCGCAGCAGCGAGAAGGCGCTGCGGACGACGACCTTCTCGCCGGTCTTCAGCGCGACCTCTGCTCCCATCGGCTCCAAGGTGGGGCGATCGTCGGGGCCGAGCTGGAGCGTCCGCTTCTCCGGGTCGAAGCCGGCGGAGCTCGTCGACCACACGACCTGCCGCTTCCGCTCGTCCCACCAGCCGAAGCACTCGCTTCGCCCGCCTTCGACGACATCGGATTCGCGCAGCAGCTGCCGCGTGTCGCTGCGCACCAGCAGCGGGAGGTCCGTCTGCTCGAGGAGGTAGGGCACGTCGTGCAGCCCTTCGTCGACGATCACCTTGCATGCGGCGAGCGCCAGGGCCGCATCGGTCCCCGGGCGTGGCGAAATCCACAGGTCCGTGTGGATCGAGCTCGGATTGTAGTCCGGGGTGATCGAGACGATCTTGGCTCCGCGATAGGCCGCCTCCATGATGAAGTGCGCATCGGGAATCCGCGTCGAGATCGGATTGCCGAACCAGTTCACGAAGTAGTCGGTGCGGAACCAGTCGTCCGATGAGCTTCCCGGAACGGGATTGCCGAGGGTCGCCGTGGCCCCCGTCATCAGGTCGCCCGTGCTGGCGAAGTTCTCGGTGATGGGGATGCCGAGCAGCGTGAAGAAGCGAACCATGGCGATCCAGCTCGGGCCGAAGTCGCTGTTGTTCCCGTTCTCGACATAGGCACCGGCGCCGCCTCGCGTGGACAGCGTATCGACCAAGGCCGTTGCGATCTCGTCGAGGGCCTCGTCCCACGAGATGCGCTTCCAGCGATTCTCGCCGCGCGCACCGACACGCTTCAGCGGATGGCGGATACGGGCTGGACCTCGATACAGTGCGCTCGCGGCTGCGCCCTTCTGGCACCCACGCGGGCTGTAGTCGGGGACGGTCGAGTTCGTCTGGCTGTACGGAGCGCCCTGCTCCTCGCGCCAGACGAGGCCATCCTTCACGTACAGGTTCCACGCGCAGCCACCGCTCGCGCAGTTGGTGCACGTGTGCGTTCCGACGGCGATCTCGTCCCACGTCCATCGATCGCGATAGACGTCGCGGAAATCGGTGTACGGCTTCTGCGCCTTCGCGCCCGGCTTCCGCTCGGAGGCGAACAGGGGGCGCAGAACGGAGAGATCGAGCGAGAGCGCGATGGTACCCACCGCGGCACCGCGCAGGAAGCTCCGCCGTCCCATGCGAAGAGGCGATTTCACCGGACCATCTCCTTCGTGAAGACTGCGATCGAGGCGGGAATCTCAGCTCCCCTCTTTGCGCTGCGTGCGATCGAGACTCGCGGGATCGCGATCGAAGCCACCGAACAGGCTCTTCCACTCGTAGGCGATGAGCAGGTCCATAAGCTCCGACTTCCCGGTCGTGCGCATCCTCTCGCGCTCCGACTCCAGCGTTGCCAAGGCATCGAGCACCTTCGGACCGAACAGGCTCACCAGATACTCGTCCGGGATGCGCCGCTTCGACTCGTCGATGTCTCCGTCCGGCCCGTAACGTGCAGGTGAGCGCGGGGGCACGTAGAAGACATTGGGCTCGGTGCCGTACTCGGGGTGCAGGGGAAGTGCGACCCCCCATTGGTCGACCAGCTTCCAGATGGGTCCGCTCTCGTCGTCGCGATAGCCGACGAAGCGCAGTCGTCCGGGGCACTGTCGCGCGCACGCCGGTGCGACCCCCTGCTCGATCCGCGGGAAGCAGAAGATGCACTTCTGGACCACGCTCCGTGCGTGATTGAAGTAGATCTTCTTGTAGGGGCACGCCTCCATGCAGAAGCGGTAGCCACGACAGCGATCCTCGTCGATCAGGACGATGCCATCCTGCTCGCGCTTCTCGATCGCCTTGCGCGGACAGGCCTCGAGGCACGCGGGATGCGTGCAGTGGTTGCAGATGCGCGGCAGATAGAAGAAGTACGCATTCGGGTGTTGCCCGCCCCCCTGATCCTCTTCCCAGTTCGGCCCCCAGTCAGGGGCTTCGCCGTCGATCCGGAGATACGAGGCATCCCCCTTCCCGCCGTAGTAGCTCTCCTCGTAGCCGAAGGGCCACGCCTCGCCGAACTCGGCGCGCCGCGGAAGCTGGCCGGGCCGGGCACGGCCGCCGGCATCGAAGCCGCCCCCCATCTGCTCCCAGTCTCGTGGCGTCCCGCGACCGGGCATGGTGTTCACGGTGTTCCACCACATGTACTCCATGCCTTCGTCGCGGGTCCACAGCTGCTTGCACGCGACCGTGCAGGTCTGACAGCCGAGACACTTGTTCAGGTCCATCACCATGGCCAGCTGACGGTTGCTCATGCGGTGGCCCTAGATCATCTGCACGATCTCGAGCAGACGGCGCTCGGGATCGGCTGCAAAGGCAACCCTGACGCGAGCGCCTCCCTCGTCGTGCACCGTGGGATCCTGCAGCACCGTGCCGCCCGCTTGCCGGAGTCGCGCGAGCGTCTGGTCGAGATCCCCCACGGTGAATCCCAGGATGCTGTCGCTGCCCGCGGCGGGCGGGCGATCCACGAAATCGAAGAGCACCAGCACCGCCTCGGTGGCCATGTCGCCGCTGATCGTGAGCATGATCTCCTCGATCGGCTCGGTGCCCACGTGGCTCTTCACGCGCTGCAGCTCCCGCATGCCGAACGTCTTCTGGTAGAAGGACGCCAGGCCCTCCAGATCCTTGGTGATCACCTTGGTGAACGAGAACTTGTTCGGTGGCGTCGATCCGTGGTCCGTCATCGTGTCGCGCTCCATCTGGCCTAGTAGCGGAAGCTTACGTTGACCCCGAGCATGCGCTGATCGCCCCGCACGGCCTGGACCCCGAACAGCCCGTCGAAGCCCTGGACGAACTGAGAGATGTACTCCCGGTTCGTCAGGTTCTTGCCCCAGAGCGCCACGTCCCAGCGATCGTCGGGGCTGCGCACGCCCAGCCGCGCATTCACGAGCAGGTAGTCGTCTTCCTGCGTCTGCCGGTCCAGGCTCGGGAAGTCCGTCTTGTCGTCCCGGAAGGCGAGCTCGCCGCGGCCGTACCAACTCCAGCCCGTGTCCATCAACACATTCTCGTACTGCGCATTCAGGTTCCAGGTCCACGGGCTC
>CAZOTO010000038.1:0-5884 GCA_964582775.1 uncultured Myxococcales bacterium | reverse complement strand
CCGGTCATGTCCTGGGTGCAGCTGCCGCGGCCGTTCACGGGCAGCGCGGCCTTCTGGGCATCCGTGCACTGGCCGCTGCGATACTTCTCGAACTCTGCCCGCACGTAGGAGACCGAGCCGTCGAACGACAGGTGCTCCGTCGCCAACCACTGGAGCTCGAGCTCCGCACCCTTCGACTCCACCTTCGCGTCGGTTCCGATGATGAAGCCGATTCCCACGGGATTCAGCAGCTCCACCTGGTAGTCCTCGTACTTCTGGAAGTAGACGCTTCCACTCACCCGAAGCGTGCGGTCCAGGAACATGCCCTTGAAGCCGGCCTCGTAGTTGTGCGCGATCTCCTCGTCGAACTTCGTGGGGGTGGAGTTCGGGCCCAGCGGAAGCACGAAGATCTGCCCGTCGTTCAGTCCGCCCGCCTTGAAGCCCCGGTCGTAGCCGGCGTAGAACGAGAGATCGTCGCTCCAGTGATAGCCGAGCTTCGCCGTCCAGCTGAGCGCCTTCCAGCGGTTCGCGAAGCGCGGCACGTACGGATCCGGATCCACACCGTAGATTCCACCGCCGATCGCGTTCGCGGTCCGCTCCGCCTTGCGCACCATCGAGTGGCGCAGGCCGAAGGTCACGTCCCATTCGTCGCTGAAGCGATACGTGTTGTGCGTGAAGAAGGCGATGTCGTCGATCTTGCGCCTCTGGAGGTTCTGCAGCGGCGTGTCGACGTACAGGACGAAACCGGGAAAGGGTTCGTTGTCCTGCGTGATCGCGAGATCCGTCCGCTGCCCGAGGTCGGTTCGCGCCAGGAACACGCCGAACACCGACGTGAGATCGTCCCCGTCGTAGGCGAGGCGGAGCTCCTGCGACTTCGCGGTGTCGTCGACGGTGTTCCGCACCATCAGGAACTGGAACGGCGTGAAGGATCCGTCCGAGGTGCTGTAGAGGAGATTCGTCCCCTCTCCGTTCGAGCGGTCGAACTGCTGGAAGCTCGTGATCGAATCGAACGTCCACTGCGGTGCGAGGTTCCAGCTCAGATGAAGCGCCCATCGGTCCTCGTTCTGGCTGAGACCGCCGAGATCGGGCGACTGGTTCTCGAAGTCGAACGGATCCGCGGGGATCAGGCTCGTCGCCCCAGGAGTGGGACCCAGGTACGTGGCGCCGGGCAAGGGAATGCGAAGGACCGGGGCTCCAGAGGCGAACAGGGTCGTCCATTGCCCCCAGCTCACGCGCTCGAACATGGTCTCGTTCGTCATGTAGTGGCGTTCGTAGGAGATGATGGCCTCGAGATCGTCCGTAGGCTGGAAGAGGAGCCGCATGCGCAGGCCGTTCGTCTTCGCCTCCGTCTCGTCTCCGGTGGTGACGTTCTCGATGCCATCGTGGCTCTTCGTGAAGTAGGTGCTCATGCGAAGCGCGACCCTCTCTCCGAGGGGAACGTTCACGCCCAGCCGGTACTCCTCGAGCCGTTGCTCCGTGCCTCGGCCGAGATTCAGGTTCGCGTAGCTCTCGAACCCGGCCGTGCTCGGCTTCTTCGTGTGCAGCACGATGGCTCCGGCGGAGACCTCCTTGCCGAAGAGCGTCGCCTGCGGGCCCTTCAGGACCTCGATCCGCTCCATGTCCGCCAGGTTCGTGAAGGCAGTGTCGAGCCGCGGAATCGGGACGTCGTCGATGAAGATCCCCACGGAGGGTCGAATCGCTTCGTTCCATCGGTTGTTGCCGATGCCGCGGATGCGGACCGTGTTGGCGAGACCACCGGCCTGGGAGGTCACCGTGATCCCCGAGGCGATTTTGCCGAGATCCGAGAAGCCCGTCGTGTTCGTCTGCTGCAATGCGTTCTCGGTGATCGCCGAGACCGCGACCGGCACGTCCTGCAGCGTCTGCTCGCGCTTCTGGGCGGTGACCACGATCTCCTCGATCTGGCGCGGCCTCGATTCCTCTCCGTCGCCCGCCTGCGCCACCTCTGCGGCGACCGGCTCGGGTGGTGTCGACTCCGCGTGCGACGGTCGAGCCGTCGCCACGACGAGCCCTGCGACGAGCCCCCAACGAATCCAGCCGAATGCAGTCCGGCTCCCGTTCCTCGCCACCATCGTCGTTCCCCCTCCCCGCGCACGTCGGCGTCGCTCCTCGTGCCCCAGGAGCTCACTCCCTCCGCGCCCAGCGGACACACCGCTGTTTATGTGATGATGGTTCGCAAATTACTCCGAATGGGAACGTGACGTCAATCCACTTTTGGGGAATGCCAGGAGGGGAGCGAAACCCCGAGTGAAATCCATGAAATAGGAAGCCGCTGCCCCCCGGGGCGCTCCTCGGGCCCGAGGGAAGGCCTTGCGCCATTCCCATTCCGCGGTCAAAAGTGAAAGTAATTCGCGATTGATCTAGAGGGGGCTTCCCATGTCCACGACCCTGCGCGAGGAGATCTCTCGCCGCCTTCGGCCCATTGCCCCACCGCGCGTGGTGGACGGGGTGCTCCGGCCGGAGCAGATCGAGACGGTGACGAGGCTGATCCGCGAGCACGGCCCCTGGGATCTCATCGTGAAGCACCACTTCGCGTCGCTCGAGGAGCTCGTCGCGACCACCTCCGGGGGGCAGCCGGCCGGCGCGAAGGCTTCGCTCGACGCGTTCGTGACGCCGATCTTCCGCGGCTTCTTCGCGAACGGCGGGGTCTGCCTCTACGAAGACGCCGAACCTCTTCTCTACGAGCACCGCTTCCTCGCCTGGGCTCGCGAGTTCTGGGGCGCGAAGTACGCGCAGCCGATGAAGGTGCTCTTCAACGTGAGCGGTCCTTCGCTGAGCTTCGACCCCGGACATCTCGACTCGCCGCGCTTTCGCGGGATGGGGCTCGTGAACACACCGACGTGGTTGCTCAGCGTGATGGGCAAGTCCGGACTGTTCACGCGCTGGAGGATCAAGATGGCCGAGGTGATCGCCTGGTTCTGGCCCAGCGACGAGGGCGGTGGGTTCACCTACTGGCCGGATGGGCCGCTCGCATCGCCGAAGAGGCTCGCGCCGCCGTTGTGGAACCGCGGCGTCGTCACCCAGAACACGGCGATGGTGCACCGCGGCGAGTCGCATGGCCCCGTGGATCGTCGCGCGAACCCGAAGGGTCTGTGCTTCGATTCCACGTTCTCGGCGGACCCCTCACACCCGGATTCATGGCAGATCTGCAGCGGAGACGAGGTGATCGCGCGCTATGCGACCCAGGAGCTTCGCCTGCTCGTCCACTGGGATGCCGAGCTCTACGCGGACCTCGCAGACTGGAAGCGGCACATCGATCACACGGACGACCTCACGCCCGATCGCGTCTTCGAGACGTTCGTCGCGGATCTCGAACGGCGGGGCGTGCCCGTCGAGGTGCCCTCGGATCCGATGCGCGATCCACGCTTCATCGCGCTGCTCGCGCAGGCATACGACGTGGCACCGATCGCCTATCCGCCCGAGGCTCCCGTGGCGACGATGGCCACGTAGGCCTCCCCGGCGGGCGTTCCTCAGCGATCGGGCGTGTGGGATCGACCCCGTGCGCTGGCCGGCGGATTCGCGGCGAAGGCGATGAGACCCGCGAGCGTGCGCTCGACGACGAAGTCGAAGTGCGCGTCGGGCTCGACCTTCGCCATCTCCTCCAGCATCGGTGCGAGGGTGCGATGGGCGCGCTCCGACAGCGAGTCGAGCGATGCGCGTGCGGCCTCGATCTGGCCGCCGAGCGACAGATAGCACTCCTGGAGCACGAAGCCCGTCACCATCTCGGCGACCCAGATACACGTGCTCGCGAGTGCGGATCCGCGAAGCCCGGAGCGGGAGAGGATCTCGGTGAGCACGGCCGTGACCTCGAGCCAAGCCGGGGACGTGCGTCCCCGCCGGCTGATGAGCGAAACGACCCCGGGATAGCGAAGCAGGTGCGCTCGCACCGATTCCGCCCATTCCCGAACCTGATCCGGCCAGGGATCATCGGTCCGGATCTCGAGCTGGATCCCCTCGAGCACGAGGCCGACGACACCGTCGAGCAGGTCGTCGTGATTGCGGATGTGGCGATAGAGGGCTGCCGGGACGGATCCCACCTCGCTCGCGACACGGACGAGTGTCAGCGGCTCCGCCGGCTCCCTTTCGAGCAATGCGAGGCCGGTATCGAGGATCCCCTCGCGCGACAAACGCGGCGGGCGGCCCCTTCGTCGTCTCGCGTTGGATGACGATGCGCGCACCGTGATCCCCTTCTCTGCGGTCTCGAATGGATCCGCTGCCGACGCAGTGGACGGAAGCTCGCCTCGACGCGTGTCTCGGCGCCTACGATAGCGTGAACGCAGCGAGCGGGTCAGGCTCGCTCGATCGCAACGAGAGCGCGTTCCTCGACGCGGTCCGCGAAAACGCGACCGGGCGCAGTGCAGGGGACTGGAGGATCCGACGCCGAGCTGCAACACTGCGGCGCGGATGGGGAGGCGTGCGCTGAGCCTCGTGATCTCGCTCGCGGTCGCGTTTGCGATGGCGGAAGGAGGCCTCCGTGCGCTCACGTGGGTGAGAGGAGAGGAGCCGCCCCACCCCGATCGCTCCGTCCGTCGCGAGTGGCGCTGGGCGCTCGATCATCTGGCCGCGGGCCGCGCGGTGATCGAGGATGCGCAGGCCCGCTTCGATCCCGACCTCGGCTGGACCGTACAGCCGAACCTCCGCCTGCCGGGCCTCACCACGAACTCGGCCGGAATGCGCGGGGCGGCCGAGTTCACCGAGGCGCGAACGGACCGCCCCCGCCTGCTCTTCGTCGGAGACAGCTACACCTTCGGTTTCGGTGTGGAGGACGACGAGGCCTATCCCGCCGTGCTTGGCCGCGAGCATCTACCGGACTGGGAGGTGCTCAACCTCGGTGTGCCCGGCTATGGGCCGGATCAGATGCTGTGGATGTACGAGAAGGTGGGCCGCCGCTACCGGCCCGACGTCGTCGTCCTCGGCTTCTTCGTTCGCGGCTATCCGCGCATCTTCGGCCACTTCCGATCGTACGCGAAGCCATGGCTCGAGCTCGACGATCGCGGCAAGCTCGTGCTGCACGGTGTTCCCGTGCCATCGCCGCAGCAGCTCTACGATGCGTATGCCTCGGGTCGCCGCCGCGTGGGCGAAGGGATCTCGAGCTACGTCGTTGCCTCCGTGCGGAAGTCTCTCGAGCGCGAAGAGGAGAAGGAGCCGCAGGATCGCGACGACCCCGAGTGGCGGCTCATGGCGGCGATCCTCGCGCGGTTCACCGGAGCGGTGCGGGCGGACGGGGCGACACCGATCCTCGTGATCATCCCCACGCGCGAGACCGGCGACGCGGATATCCATGCGCGAGTCGCCGCGCTGGCCAAGGATGAAGCCGAGCGGCTCGGGCTCGCGTACGTGTCGCTCGTCGACGAGCTCGCACCACGGTCGGAATCGGAGGTCTTTCGTCCCGACGAGCTCGGGGGCCACCTCTCTCCCGGCGGGAACCGCCTGGCCGCCGAGCGGATCTTCCTCGCCCTCCAACGCCACGGACTCCTCGGTCGCTAGAGCCCGCTCCACGTTTTCTTGACCCCTCGCTCCGTTCCGTGGTACATGAACGTCCGTTCACCCCCGTGAAGCGCGCTGCGCGAGAGGAGCCCGGATGTCGACGCCCACCACCACCCAGTACGACGCCATCGTGATCGGAAGCGGACCCGGTGGAGGAAGCTGTGCCGCGCTGCTGCAGAAGCGTGGCATCCGCACGCTGCTCCTCGAGAAGAACGACGTGCTCGGCGGCAAGATGTACAGCGTCGAGAAGGACGGCTGGGCCTACGACATCTTCCCCCACGGCCAAGTGCCCATGCGCGGCTCGGCCTTCGAGACCTTGTTCGCGGAGCTCGGCGTCTCGGACGACTTCGTCCCTTCCATCGAGCCCAACGATCCCCGCGAGGCGTTCCAGATCTCGTAT
>CAZOTO010000037.1:0-23861 GCA_964582775.1 uncultured Myxococcales bacterium | reverse complement strand
CGATCGAAGCGGTCCACGAGCATTCTCCCTCCTTTGTCTCGTTCCGTTCGCCGGTTGCGCGCCGCGGCTCCCTCCCCTTCCCGGGCGGACCCCTCATGGCAGCGCTGCGCGCCATCCGGCGGAGCCCAGTAGACGGGATCCCCGACCGCCGAGTCAACCGCGATCCACCTGCCTCGAGCCCTCATCCATGGGAAAAGTTTTTCCCAATGGCGGCAGCCCGCTTCTACCGCGAGACCTCGAGCCGGCCCAAAACTCCTTCCGTGGCCGCGAGATCGAAAAAATCCTTGAGCCTGACCGCGAGATCATGGTATGAGGGCAATGGAACATCGGTTGCATTCGCAGCCGAGTCGGATACAGAGGCAGGGCTTGGATCCGAAGGGCGGATCGAAACAGCCCGTGCCTCTCGGAGGGAGAGAGAGAATGCGCAAGCTAGCAGTACTCTTGGGCGCGGTTGCAGCGCTCACGTTCGGCACGGCCGCTCAGGCCGCGAACATCCTGAGCGGTACGTACACCATTCAGACGTATGGCAGTCAGACTGTGGGAGGTGCCCTCGTCGCACTCGGAAACGGGTCTTCGACCGTGACCAGCGGGAATCTCGACATCGACACATCCACCGGCGCGTTCAGCGGCGGAACGGTCAATCTCGCCGATTTCACTCTGGTGATCGACGCTACTACGCTGATCCTTGGTTCTGGTTCCGGCTTGGTTGTGGCGAACCTTTCGATGACAGGTGTCTCGCACGGCTCCACGATTCCCGCAGCAGGCACGCCCCTTGGTGGCGGCGCGGTGGACTATGCGAGCGGCGTTATCTTCGATCAGGCAGGCGGCAGCGTGTCGTGCTCAGGAAACGCACTGATCTGCGGCGGTGCGCCCAGCTCGGTATTCCCGCTCGGTCCTTCGAACGCCTTCGTGGCCACGGTCGACGGAGTCACCACGACCACGATCATCTTCGATAGCGGCGTGATCCCGAACGGCAGCGGTGGTGACCAGCAGTCGATCACCACGCTCAGCGTGGTGCTCCCCGAGCCCGCATCGCTGATCCTGCTCGGTGGCAGCCTCGCCGGCCTCGCATTCCTGCGACGCCGCGCGGCCTAGCGCCCGCTCTTTCCCGCAACGGGAACCTCGAAACGGCCAAGCCCTCCCGGGCTTGGCCGTTTCTCTTTCGGGGTCGATCGCGGTTTGCATGACGCGCGAACCTGCCCGTTCGCGAATCGAGGGGTATCCCGGGAACGGCGGCACGACCCCAGCCCCGAGAGGCTTCCCCATGGCGTGGCAGGATTTCATCGCATCCGATCCCCTCGTCCTCGGCGGCAAGCCCGTCGTGCGCGGTACGCGGCTGTCGGTCGACTTCCTGCTCGGCCTCTTCGCCGCGGGCTGGACCCAGGAAGAGGTGCTCGCCAACCACCCGTCCCTCACTCCCGAATCCCTGCGCGCCGTCTTCGCCTACGCAGCGGAGGCCGTCCATGACGAACGAGTCCTCCCGGTCCCCTCCGATGCGACTCGATGAGGTTTCTCGCGGACGAGAACCTTCCGCTCGCTTCCGTCGAGCATCTTCGCCGAGCGGGGCGAGCCGATCCCGCCCACCATCCACGAAGAAGGGATCGACGTCGCGCCGTAGGACATCCGTGCGGGCGGCAGGTACTCTTGGATTCGGACACCCCGACAGGAGAGCCACCATGGGGGGACCCAGTCGCTTCCCGAACGCAGAAGAGCTCCTCGACAAGATCCGGCGTCTCTCGCCCGAGCGCGTGGCCGAGGTAGAGGATTTCGTCGACTTCTTGAAGCAACGCGATGAGGAGTCGAGACTCACCACCGCCGCAACCAAGCTCTCCGAGAATGCCTTCGCAGCCGTGTGGGACTCCGTCGACGACACCGACTATGACCAGCTATGACTTCGGCGACGTCGTACTGGTTCCATTCCCGTTCACGGACCATCGCACGACGAAGCAGCGGCCCACAGTGGTGATCTCGTCTTCGAGGTATCACCAGGAGAGACCCCCCTCCGATGCGACTCGATGAGGTTTCTCGCGGACGAGAACCTTCCGCTCGCTCAGCGACCGAGAACGACGTCGATTCCCGCGAGGACGAGATCGAGCTTCGTCTTCGGAAGCTTCCCCACCCGTTCCGTTAGACTCGCCTTATCGAGGGTGACGATCGCCGAGACGTTTGCGACGGAGTCCTTGGGCAGGCCCGACGTTCGGGCTGCCAACCGCACGTTCCCGGGAGCGCCCGCCCACTTCAGATTGCTGGTAAGCGGCACGCACACGACGGTCCCGATCCGGCTACGATTGAACACATCGCCTTGCACGACGACGACGGGACGGCGAAAGCCCGGCGCCGAGCCCGAAGGTTCGGGCAGATCGGCCCACCAAACTTCCCCTTGGCCGACCGTCACCACTCGGACCGCTCGAGCGTCCTTCGACCGGCCTCGGTCACGAAGGGATCGACGCCACCGTCTTCCTGCACATCGAGCTCGCCGATCACCTGATCCATCGCCTCGGTGACCCGGTCCGGCGCATGACGTGCCAGGTATTCCGCGAGCGCGCGGCCGTAGATCTCGCTACGCGAGCGCTTCGTCCGCCGCGCCAGCCGCTCGGCCTCTTCGAAGACATCGTCTGGAATGGAAACCGCCGTTTTCATACCGCAAGTATAACCCGGTGACGCGCGGTCCGGAACCATCGGATTCCACGACCCCACGGTGATCCAGGCGATCGCGAGCACGATCCCAGGCACCGCGTGCGGGGTCGGGATCCTCACGTTCCCCTCGCTCTCGTCAGGCGCGTGGGACCCGGTTCTCCAAGCGCTCGTCCAATGCATCCGCCAGCGCGTGGAATCGCTCCGGGGTTCTGCGGGCGAGCTCCCGAAGGTTGCGAAGTCTCCAACGGATCGCGGGTAGCTCCGTCACGTGTGGAAGCTGGAGCAGCGATCCATCCGGCTCGGCACGGACCAACGTCCGCAGGAACTCCCGCTCATTGGCGTCGAGGGCGGCAGGCAGCTCCGCGAACAATCGCTCGCGGGTCTCGAGCAGGCATTCGAGCCCGATCGGCTCCGCCGTCATGCCAGCGAACGAGCCCTCGTAGGCCAGTCGGATGTCTTTCGGCATCGGGAAGAGCACTTCGTGGATCGTACGGTTGTGACTGGCCAGGTACACGACGAACGCGCGCCGGATTCCCGGCGTGATCCCGCCGTGATCGAAGAGCTCCTTCACGTCGAACAGATCGCGCGGGTGCTGTCGATCCATCGCGGCAACCAGCTTGCCTCCATAGATCTCGTCCGGGGAGAGCAATGGGATCTCGAGGTCGGCCATCAGCGCTTCGCTCGCAGCCGAGGACAACCCCATCGCCTGCACGGGATGAACCGTTCCGCGGATCACCGTGTTGACCTCCACCTTCACCGACAGATCGTCGCGCCGGATCAGCAGCTTCGTTTCGCCCGTATCCGCCGCCGACAGCGCCTGCACATCGAATCCGCGCCTCGAGAGCCGGTCCCGACTCGCTCGCAAGGATTCGCTGATCGCGAGGAGCGCCTCGTCTCGGGGCTTCCGGTGCTCCGTGAATACGAGATCGAGGTCAACGGACAGGCGGGGCATCTCTCGCAGGAACAGGTTGATCGCCGTCCCGCCCTTCAACGCGAAGACCCCGTTCTCGACCACCACCGGTGCGATCCGTGTCAGGAACCGTGCCGTCTCCAGGTACGTCGCATTCACGACTTCAGCACCAGAAGGCCTTCTTTCGAACGGCCGACCCATCGCTGGCTACTTCCCGTAGGCAGACGCTTCGGGTCGAGCTTCGCGGCCCAGGGAAGGCTCAGCTCGTTTCCGAGCACCAGGCAGAGGCGAACCGTCTTGACCTGCGTGCAACGAGAAAGGAGATCCTGGAGCACCGCGCCACGCAGCGATGGGGCCCCCGCGAGCAGATCGCGTGCCTCGTCGAGCGGCTGCCAGACACCGACGCCGGCGAGCACTTCCAGGATGGCGCGCTCGGGATCCGACACGAGGGGTGAGTCGGACCGGCGGCGGAAGCGCGATACGCGCAGCAACGCATGGGGCTTTTCCCGAAAGAGGCGAAGCCGCCGGTAGCGGCTCGGGAAGCGGCCGGAGAACCATGCCGGAAGGGGACCGGATACCCAGCCGAAGAGATGCAGCTCCGGGCGTTGGGGCACGCTGTGCCGGATCCCGTGCCAGTCGAGTGCCGACGTGCCGCCGACGTGAAGCCCCTTCAGCCGGCGTTCGAGCAACCGCAGGCTCGGGTGCAGATCCAAGGGGCGATCGGGCCTCGCGTACACCCCGCGACCGAGCCGGATGAGCCAGCCGGCACTCGCATAGTGGGCAGCAAGGTCAGCCGACACTCCGAGGGCTGCCAGATCCTCCGTGGTGGCCGGGCTTCCGGGATCGAGCGTGCGGTAGAGATCGTTCAGCTTGCTCATCGTTTTCACTGGATCGCTCGGAGTGATGTCGGGCAACACGAGCGCATCGTTTCGATCGTTCCGTCGAATCGGAGCCAGGCGCCAACAGTAGCGAACGATCCAAACAGGCGCCGCATCGGGGATCGGGGGAGCGGCAGCTCGATGTGAGCGTTCCCCTGACCATCGACCAGCGCGATCCCGCTCTCTCGCAGGATCTCTCGCGCCTCGGCCGTGGCCTGGCCAGCGACGACGAGCATGACTGGACGTAGCCCGCGCGCCCCTCGGCGGCGGGCGATGTGCGAAGATCGGGGCGATCGGCGGATGCGGCGGGGCCGCGGTGCGCGGCCGGCCGAGCCCGTCGCGCTTCGTCGCTTCTCGTTCGCTCATCGCCGCAGAGAGGACCCGCACATGGCCCAGACCCGCTACTCCCACCTGCTCTCGCCCGGGCGCATCGGCGCGATGGAGCTTCGCAACCGCATGATCGTCACCGCCATGGGCGCGAACTACGGCGAGGACGATGGCGGCAGCGGCGAGCGCATCGTGGCCTATCACGAAGAGCAGGCACGCGGCGGCGTCGGGCTCATCGTCTCGGGCGCCTGCGGCGTGATGTACCCGGTGGGACAGGTGCAGCCGCGGCAGATCGGGATCTCGGACGACGTCCACATCCCGGGCTTGCGCCGCGTGGTCGAGGCCGTGCACCGGCACGGCGCGAAGTTCGCGGTGCAGCTCCACCAGGGCGGGCTCATCGCGGGCGACGACACGCGCGCGGGTCGGCCGCAGTGGTGCCCGTCGATCCCCGAGCCGATGAAGGGCGACTTCATCGAGGGCTTCCTGCTGCCGGAGCTCCAGGCCTTCGCGGGCGCAGGCGTGCCGACGTACAAGGTGCTCACGAAGGACGACATCCAGACGGTGGTGCGCGCGTTCGCGGACGGCGCGCGGCGCGCGAAGCAGGCGGGCTGCGACGGCGTGGAGATCCACGGGGGGCATGGCTACCTGCTGTCGTCGTTCCTGTCGCCGAAGACGAACAAGCGCACGGACGAGTACGGCGGTTCGACGGAGAACCGCGCACGCCTGCTGCTCGAGGTGATTCGCGCGGTGCGCGCCGAGGTGGGCCCCGACTTCGCGGTGTGGGTGAAGATCGACTCGCGCGAGGTGGGCCGCGAGGGAGGCATCACGCTGGAGCACGCGAAGGAGACGGCGAAGCTCGTCGAGGACGCCGGCGTGGACGCGATCACCGTGAGCTCGTACCACGACACCGGTCAGGGGAAGCTGCACACGGAGTCGAACATCCCCCACATCCCGAACACGAACCTGCCCGCGGCGGCGGCGATCAAGGCGGTGGTCTCGATTCCGGTGATCGCATCGGGGCGCGTGGAGCCGGAGCACGGGGATGCGGAGATCGCGGCCGGGCACTTCGACTTCCTGGCGATGGGCCGCAAGCTGCTCGCCGATCCGCACCTGCCGCGCAAGCTCGCCGAGGGGAAGGAAGCCGAGATCCGCCCGTGCATCTACTGCTACACGTGCGCGAGCGCGATCTACACGCTCGAGAACATGCGCTGCGCGGTGAATCCGGAGCTCGGCTTCGAGCACGAGCGCGCGCGCCGGCCGAAGCCGCGGGCGCGAAAGCGCATCGCGGTGGTGGGCGGCGGGCCTGCCGGCATGGAGTCCGCGCGCCGCCTGTCGGCGGACGGACACGAAGTGGTGTTGTTCGAGAAGAGCTCGCGCCTGGGGGGCACGTTGCAGTTCGCGGCGCTCGTCTACCCGCCGAACGAGCGGCTGCTCGCTTGGCTGCGCGCACGAGTGGAGGAGTCGAAGGTCGAGGTGCGGCTGGGCACCGAGGCGACACCGGAGCTCTTGCGCGCGCTGCAGCCGAACGACGTGGTGGTGGCGACGGGTGCGCTGCGCAGCGTTCCGCCGCTTCCGGGCAGCGATCTGCCGCACGTGCTCGGCGGCGATGACATGCGCGATCTGATGAGCGGGAAGAGCTCGGATGCCCTCGCGAAGAAGACGTCGCTCTTCGCGCGCGTGGCGACGAAGGCGGGCGCGATCTCGGGGCTCACCGGGAACCTGGAGCTCGTGCGCCAAGCGACGCGCGCGTGGATGCCGCTCGGCAAGAACGTGGCGATCGTGGGCGGCGAGCTGGTCGGGCTCGAGCTCGCGGAGTTCCTGTGCGAGCGCGGGCGCAACGTGTCGGTGGTGGACGATGTGCCGCGCCTGGGTGCGGGGCTCACGATCATGCGGCGCCTGCGCATGCTGGCGGAGCTACGCGAGCACGGCGTCGGCCTGTTCGCTTCGGCCAAGAGCATCCGCATCGAGCCGGGGCGCGTGTGCTTCTCGGACGCCGCGGGGGCGCCGCGCAGCGTCGAGGCCGATCACGTGATCGTGGCGAAGGGCACGACGGGAAGCTCCGTGCAGGCGGATGCGTTGCGCGCCGCGGGCCTTCGGGTGCACGAGATCGGCGACGGAACGGGCGTGGGCTACCTCGAGGGCGCGATCCGCAGCGCGATGGGCGTGGTCGACGCGATCAACGCCGAGTAGCCCGCGCGCGACGCGCCAGGCGCGCGTCGTCGTGCTCGAACGCGGACGCCATGCGCGCAGTCTCGGCCGACGAGATGCCGAGTCGCGCAGCTTGCCGTCGCCAACCGGAGACCGCGCGACCGACCTCGTGCGCGATCGCACGCGCCTCGCCCACATCGAGACCGAAGTACTCCCCCACGCTCATGGCAATCTCGAGCGACGCCGCTCCATCGCCGAAGTCGATCGCCGTGCTGAGCACGCGCGGCTTCACGTCCGCGGGCACGGGATTGAGATCGTACGCGGGCGCCAGACGCCAGCCCCTCGGGCCTTCGTAGAGGAAGCCATGATTGCGCAGATGATCGTCCGTGTTCGAGATCAGCACGCCGAACACGATGCGACGCCATAACAGACGCATGTCCTGCGTGGGATCCGCGCCGTGCTGACGCAAGACATCGACGAACTCGAGATAGCTGCGCGTCTCGCGATCGCGCGCGCCGAGCATGCTCATCGCAGAGAGGAATGGGATGCGCACGGCTCCCGCGCGATCGAAACGGCGCAAGAGGAGCACCGGCTTCTTTCCAACCTGTTCGAGGCGCCACGGGGGAACGGGGACCCCGGCGCGCTGGGCCAACGCGAGAGCGACGGCCTCCCACCGCACGATGTCGATCTCGTCGTCGCGATGCGGAAGCTTCGCAAGCGAGAGAGAGCCATCGCGATCGCGCACGGTCGCCTTGGGCCGCGCGCCACCCAAGGACGACCCGGGCGCAAGGAGCAGGCGGAGATCCTCTTCGGTCTCGGATTCGCCCACGACGCGCTCCGCCGCCGAGAGCAGGCGCGCCAGCTCGACGAGCGGAGGGATGCGCGACTCGGCGTGATCGGCCAGAAAAGGACCACCGTCCGTGAGTGCGAAGCGCAGCGCCCCTTGGCGCGCCTCGTCGTCGACACCCAGCAGGTAGTCGAACTCCGTGAGGCTGCGCGGGGTCTCCCGCGCGCGCTCCGCTCGCCTGCGCTCGGCGCGCCGCATGAGGGCGCGCCCCCAGCGGTCGGGAGCCGAGTCGCCGATCGCCCCGAACAACGGCTGATCCGCCGATGCGTGGAAAGGGCCGGGATCGAGCGTGAGAGCAGGTTCGAGGGAGAATCGTTGCGGATGCGAGAGCCACGATGGATCGTACTCGAACGTCGCACTCTCTCGTCCCTTGCGCACGCGAGCCCATAAGCGCCCGACACGTTGCATGGAACCCGCGAGATCCACGTAGACGAGGATCTCCCTCTCCATCTCACTGCCCCCCTTCACGCTTCGTGCGCGAGCGAGTGCGCGGCAGCCGAATGCGTTGGGGAAGTCGCTCCTCGTCGAGCTCGAGCCCCACGGGATCGGACCGAACGTCGGCGAGATCGGACAGGCGCTCGATCCGCCCCAACACGAAGAGCACGGTGGCGTACGTTCCGATCGCGACTCCGGGATCGCCCTTCTCGACCTTGCCGAGCGTCGTGCGGCTGATCGCCGCGCGCTGCGCCATGAGCGCGGTCGGAATGCGGCGACGCAGGCGCGCATCGCGGATGTCGCTGCCGAGCTTGGCCAGCGCCCGTCGCACCGGAATGGGAGTGGGGATCGAGGTCCGCCGGCGCATCGCCTCTCCTTTTTCGTTCATGATTACCAACATTATACGGATTTGTGAACACGATCCTATACACTAAACGATGCCTCCCTGCCCGCGACGCGCCCGGGCGCGACCCCACCGCGGGGCGATGCCCGCCGGCCGCCCGGTCCGGCGCGGGCGCTGGCACGCCTCGGCCCGGCGCGGGTATCGTCGCTCCACCACAGGAGGATGCCGTGCCGAACGTCGAGCTTGCGGATTTCGAGTCGCGCTTGATCGTGCGCCCGCTGCGCCGGGAGGACTACGAAGCACTGGTGCGCCTGCAGAAGAAGTGCTTCCCCGGAATCCCGACGTGGCTGCCCGAGCATCTCGACAGCCAGCTCCGCCACTTCCCCGAGGGCCAGCTCGGCATCGAGCTCGACGGGGAGCTCGTCGCATCCGCGAGCAGCCTGATCGTCGACTTCGACGACTACGACGCCTGGCACAGCTGGCAGGAGATCTCCGACCGCGGCTACATCCGCAATCACGACCCGGAGGGCGACACGCTCTACGGCATCGAGATCATGGTCGACCCGGAGCTGCGCGGCTATCGGCTGTCGCGCCGCCTGTACGAGGCCCGCAAGCAGATCGCGCGCGAGCTCAACCTGAAGCGCATCATCATCGGGGGACGCATCCCCGGCTACGGCGCGCACGCGGATCGGATGACGGCCCGCGAGTACGTAGAGCAGGTGATCGCACGCAGCCTGTTCGATCCGGTGCTCACCGCACAGCTCGCCAACGGCTTCTCGCTGCAAGGGCTGATCGCGAACTATCTGCCGAGCGACGAGGACTCGCGCGGCTACGCCACGTTCCTGGAGTGGCGCAACCTGGACCATGCGACGGATTCTGCGCGCCGCTTCCGCGCGGTGCACAGCGTGCGGATCGGTCTCGTGCAGTATCACATGCGCCGCATCGAGTCGTTCGACGAGTTCGCCCAGCAGTGCCAGTACTACGTGGACACGTCGAGCGACTATCTGGCGGACTACGTGCTGATGCCGGAGCTGTTCACGACCCAGCTCCTGTCGCTCGTCGACGAATCGCAGCCGGGGCTGGCGGCTCGCCGCCTGGCGGACTTCACGCCGCAGTACCTCGAGCTGATGTCGGACCTGGCGATGAAGTACAACGTGAACGTGATCGGAGGCTCGCACTTCATCATGGAAGACGAGCGGCTGTACAACGCGTCGTTCCTGTTCCGCCGCGACGGCACGATCGATCGCCAGCTGAAGATCCACGTCACGCCCAACGAGGCGCGCTGGTGGGGAGTGACCCCGGGATCGCACCTGAACGTGATGCAGACGGATCGCGGCAAGATCGCGATCCTCGTCTGCTACGACGTGGAGTTTCCGGAGCTCGCGCGCATCGCGGCGGCCCAGGGGGCGCACCTGCTCTTCGTGCCGTTCAACACGAACGATCGCCTGGGCTACCTGCGCGTGCGTAGCTGCGCGCAGGCGCGCGCGATCGAGAACCAGGTGTACGTGGCGATCGCCGGCTGCGCGGGGAACCTGCCCTTCGTCGAGAACGCGGACATCCACTACTCGCAGTGCGGGATCTTCACGCCCTCGGACGTGGGCTTCGCGCGCGACGGCATCGCGGCGGAGAGCACGCCGAACATCGAGACCGTGCTCGTCGAAGAGGTCGACCTGGAGCTCTTGAGACGCAACCGTCACGCGGGAACGGTCCGCCCGTGGACGGACCGACGGCGCGATCTGTATCGCGTGCGCTACACGGACCCGGACGGCAGCACGCACGAGGCCTGAGGGCGCACGCGGCGCCCCGAGGCGAGAGGGAGCCCGACATGCACCGCATCGAGCTGTTCTACGACGTGGTGAGCCCGTACGCATGGTTCGCGTTCGAGACGCTGTGTCGCTACCGCGAGCGCTGGCAGCTCGACCTGGTGCTGCGGCCGTTCGATCTGGGACGCGCGATGCGCGCCACCCACAACAAGCCACCCGCGGCAGTGCCTGCGAAGCTTCCCTGGGTGCAGAGGGATCTGGCGCGGAATCGCGACTACTTCCAGGTGCCGATCCGCCCACCGTCGAAGGACCTGCCGCTCGCGACGGCGCGTGCCATGCGGCTGCTCACGGTCGTCGCCCGGATGCGCCCCGGCGCGCTCGAGACGACGAGCCGCGCACTGTGGACGAGCCTGTGGATCGCGGGACGCGACACGTCGCACGACGACGTGCTGCGCGCGGCGCTCGCCGCGGCAGGAGTGACCGCGCCCGACACCGAGGAGTGGCACGGAAGGGTCGACGCGGAGGACACCCGCATCGCCCTCGAGCGCGCGACGGACGAGGCGGTCGCACGCGGCGCGTTCGGCACGCCGACGATGTTCGTGCCCGCGCCGGAGGGCGAGGAGATGTTCTTCGGCTCGGACCGCTTCCCGCACCTGGCCCGCTTCCTGGGAGTGGAGTGGAGGGGGCCGGCGCCGACCCCCTGACCTCGGACGGGGAATCCCGAGGGCCGCGCCGGGGGATGCGCCGGGGCGTCGGAGGGCTCGACTCGGCGCCCTCTCATCATTCGTGTCGTATGCGGTTCGTCCGTGTGTCCCGCAGGTTTACTCCCGACTCCGTTCGACGGTAAGCGAGCCGCGCGGATCCTCATCCTGAAATTCCATCGCTTATTTCGATAGTTGCGCAATATCCCCCCACCGGTTGAGGGATCGACCCTCGAGCGTTAAGATTCGCATCCAATCATTTCGCCTACGAAGGATTTTCGCCATTTCCGACTCGACGACCCACCCGCAGATGGAGGAGCCGATCCTCACGGCCCTGCGGCGGATCATCCGCGCGATCGACCTGCGCTCGCGACGCCTGGTCGAGGAATCGGGCCTCACCGGCCCCCAGCTCATGGTCCTGCGGGCCGCCGCCCGGCTGAGCGGCTCACCGATCGGAGCCATCGCGCGCGAGGTCCACCTGAGCCAGCCGACCGTGACGGGCATCCTGGATCGCCTGGAGCGCCAGGGACTGATCCGGCGCGAGCGCGGTGAGCCCGATCGCCGGATCGTGCTCGTCACCGTGACTCCCGAGGGCGGCCGCGTGCTGCGCGCGGCGCCATCGCTCCTCGAGGACGGATTCCGCACCCAGCTCGCCCGCCTGGAGTCGTGGGAGCAGACGCAGATCCTCGCCACGCTACAGCGGCTCGCATCGATGATGGGCGCGGAGGGCCTCGATGCGTCGCCGGTCCTCGCGACCGGGCCGATCGATCCTGCGGGCGAGCCCGCGACGAAGAAGGCCGGGAGCCGGAAAGCCAAGCCCGGCGAAAGGCAAGCCTCGTGACGCCCTCATCCACGAGCCCCCAACGGGCGAAGGTGGAAACGCTCGTGGAGCCCGAGTCCAACGAGTTCCGCCTCGCCCTGCCGGGGGCTCGCGGTCGACTGGAGCAGGACTGCGAGTGGTGCGTCGTCGAGCTCGATGACGGCTGGGAGGAGATCCGCTTCCACGACTACCATCGCATCTACGAGATCCCCGGGCTCTACGAGCACCTGTTTCGCGACGTGCTGCAGTGTCGCTCTCCGGAGACGGTCGTGGGCCTGCTCACCGAGGTGCTCGCAGCGCGAGACGGTGGAGCCCCTCCCTCGCTACGGGTGCTCGACCTAGGAGCCGGAAACGGCATGGTCGGCGAGCAGCTACGCGCGATCGGCGCGGAGCCCCTGATCGGAGTGGACATCCTGGCCGTGGCGAAGCGCGCCGCGGAGCGCGACCGGCCCGGACTGTACCAGCGCTACTACGCCACCGACATGACGCGCCTCGCACCGGCGCTGCGCCAGGAGATGGCGGCACATTCGTTCGACGCGCTCACCTGTGTCGCGGCGCTCGGATTCGGCGACATCCCGCCCCGCGCCTTCGCCGAGGCCTTCAACCTGATTCGCGACGGCGGCGCGATCGCCTTCAACGTGCGGGAGAAGTTCCTGCAGAAGGGAGACGGATCGGGGTTCGCACGGCTGATCCGCTCGATGACGGAGGACGGCGTCCTATCGCTTCGCGCCGATCGGAGGTACGTGCACCGTCTGGCAGCGAATGGAGACCCGATCCACTACGTCGCCATCGTCGGAGAGAAGCGGCGCCCCGTGCGGGTTCCGGCCTGAGACCCCTCCCATGGGTATCGAGCCCGCCATGCCCGTACGCTTGGATCGCAACCGTACACGCCGGCGTGTCTCCGTTTCGGCGGCGCTCGCCCTGCTCTTCTCCACCACGAGTCCCGTGAGCGAGGCGCAGGCGCGCAGCGGCGAGCGCGCGCTCGCGTTGGAACACGCGGGCCTGGATGCCGGCTACTTCACGTTGTCCTGGGATCGACTTCCGGGCGAGCACTTCGATCTGGAGATGAAGGCGAACGGCGGCGACTGGAAGTCGATCTACCGCGGACCGGATACGTCCTCGGCGATGAGCGGCCTGTCGAACGGTGACTATCGATTCCGGGTGCGTGCCGATCGCGACCCCTGGCGCGGCCCCCTCGAGGTCACCGTTCGCCATCACCCGCTCGGACGCGCCATCGGGTTCCTCGTCGTAGGGGCGATCGTGTTCGCCGCCCTCGTGCTCGTGCTCGCCCGGGGCGTGGTCGCTCCGAATCGGCGCGACGAGGCGTAGTCCGGTGTCGGACGCCGTACTGCCGTCCTCCTACGCATGGACGATCCTCGCCGCCTTCAGTGCGCTGTGGATCTGGCTGGGCTGGCGACTCGGACGGAGCAGCGAGGCTCTCGACGACTACATGCTTGCGGGTCGCAACGTGGGACTGGGGCTCGCCGTCGCCACCGCGATGGCTACATGGGTGACGAGCAACACGACGATGACGGCTCCCCAGCTCACCTATCAGCTCGGGGTCTGGGGAATGGTCGGCTACTCGCTCGGGGCGGTGGGGCTGCTGCTGTTCGCGCCGCTCGCGAATCGCATTCGTGCGCTCATGCCGCAGGGCTTCACGAGCGGGGACTTCGTTCGCCTGCGGTACGGACGCACCGCTTGGCGCATCTTCCTCGCCATCTCTCTGTGGTACAGCATGGGCTGGCTGATCAGCCTGGGAATGGCCGGCGGACTGCTGATCGAGGCGCTCAGCGGAATCGACTACGTCCATGGGGTGACCGTGATCGTGGCGATCTGCACGGCGTACACCGTGTTCGGTGGGCTTCGCGCAGTCATCGGCACGGATTTCGTCCAGACGCTGCTCATCCTCGTCGGCATCGTGGCCCTGGCCGGCCTCGTGATCTCTCGCGTCGGCTTCGAGCAGATCCACGATGCCCTCGTCGACGAGCGTCCCGAGCTGCTGAACCTGCTGTTCCCGGCGGCGCTGATGTTCCTGTTCAACAACCTGCTGTTCGGAGTGGGCGAGATCTTCCACTCGAACGTGTGGTGGTCTCGCGCCTTCGCCTTCGCTCCGGGCGTGGGCTTTCGCGCCTACGTGCTCGCGGGCCTGTTCTGGCTACCGGTACCGATCGTCGCCGGCTTCACGGCGCTCGCCAGCCCCGCCCTGGGGCTGAACATCCCCGCTCCGGACATGGTGGCGCCCGTGGTGGCGTCGCACGTGTTCGGGCTCACGGGGGCGATCCTCGTCTTCGTCGTCGTGTTCGCGGCGCTCGCCTCGAGCCTGGACTCGGTTCTCGGGGCGACGAGCGACTTGCTGGTGAACGATCTCTACAAGGGGCATCTCCGGCCCCGGGCGCATCCGCGCGAGCTTCGCCTCGCCGCTGCGCTCACGATCGTCCTGCTCGGAGCGATCACCTGGCTGCTGTGCCTGCCCCGGATCACCACCCTCGCGTCCTTGCTGCACTTCATGGGCGCGTTCGTCGCCAGCACGATCTGGCCCATCGCATTCGGGCTGCTCGATCCGCGCGCGAGCGGACGCGGTGCCGCCATCGCCATGGGGCTCGGAACGGCGAGCGGAATCGTCGCGTACTTCGCGATCGGCTTCTACGTGGCCGCGCTCGTGTCGGCGGCGGTCTCGCTCGTCGTGACATGGCAGTCGACGCAGCGAGGCGGTCCTCCCTTCGATTGGAATCGGCTCGGTGCCTCGTCGGCGGAGAATCGACGGTGATCGGCGCATCCGGCCTGGCGTGGCTGGTATGGCCGGCGCTGATCCTGTCGGGGGTGGCCGCCGTGGTGCTGCTCGCGCTCGTCGCGCGGGACATCCGGGAGAAGAGGCTATGGTGAGCGCTTCTGCGAAGCAATCGACTTCGTTCCAGCCGGAGCCTCCGGACGTCTACGGAGACGCCCATCCCAAGGAGCTGCTCCGCATGATCGACGAGGAGCACGATGTCCTGCGCGCCATGGCCAACCGCCATGTCATCTCGTCGTCCCAGTTCGATCGCGAGACGCTCCTGCAGCTATTTCGCCTGGCGGCGAAGTTCGAGAGCAACCCGGACCGCTTCTCGACGCCGCTCAGCGGAAAGATCCTGATCAGCGCCTTCTACGAGCCGAGCACGCGCACGCGGCTGTCGTTCGAAAGCGCGTGGCACCGGCTGGGCGGCGACATCATGTCGATCACGGACCGCGCCACCACGGGCATTGCCAAGGGCGAGTCGCTCTCCGACATCGGCGAGATGTTCAACCACTACGGCCACTGCGTCGTGCTGCGCGACAGCAACGAGTCGTCCGTCCTCGAGATGATGGATCGCATGCGCATTCCGATGATCAACGCGGGCAACGGCACCGATGAGCATCCCACGCAGGCCCTCGCCGATCTGTACACGATCCTGAAATGGCGGCCCGCGCTGATCTCGGGCGATACGGAGCCGATCCGCATCGGGATCATCGGTGTCCCCTCGCGCATGCGCACGGTCCGCAGCCTGCTCACGGTGCTGTCGCGCTTCGCCGACGTGATCGAGGAGGTCGTGGTGATCCACGACGGAGGCACCGCGTGCGCCTTCTCCGAGGGGCAGCGCGAGAGGCTCACGAGAGAGGGTCTGCGAGTGCGAACGAGCACGGCCCTGGAGGGCGAGCTCCCGCGGCTGAACGTCGTGTACCAGAACTCGATTGCATGGGTCGAGGACGGCTTCGAGGTGATGAATCGGGACCTGCGCCTCACGGCCGAATCCCCCCTCGAACGCAATGCCATCGTGCTGCACCCTCTTGCCCGGGGCGACGAGCTGTGCACGTCGCTCGATTCCACCTCCCACAACTGGTACTTCGCGCAGGCACGAGGAGCCGTGTTCGTTCGCATGGCTCTGCTCACGTGCACGGTGCAGAGAACCGAGCGCGTCATGGACGTGATCTGACACGACCACGGCTCGGATCCCGCTCCCCTCTTCGAAAGGAGGCATCCACATGTGTGGCATCGCCGGCGTCTTCCATCGTGATCCTCGTCGCCCCGTCGATCCCCGAGGACTGGTGCACATGGCCGCGATCCAACACCATCGGGGACCGGACGGCTTCGGCGTTCGCACCTTGGCGGACCGCGGCGTGGGCTTCTCGCACGCCCGTCTGTCGATCATCGACCTGGATCACGAACGTGCGCGCCAGCCGTTCCAATCCGCCGGCGGTCGGCTGCTCCTGACACACAACGGCGAGTTCTACGACTTCAAGCGCATCCGCGCGGATCTCGTGAGTCGCGGTCACCGCTTCCGCACGAAGAGCGACTCGGAGATCGTCTTGCACCTGTACGAGCGCAGCGGCATGGACGAGACGCTGCGCCATCTGCGCGGCGAGTTCGCGTTTGCGCTCTACGATGCGTCCGAGGACACGCTCTTCCTGGTGCGAGACAGATTCGGCATCAAACCGCTCTACTGGTGCGAGATCGACGACGGCATCGTCTTCGGATCCGAGATCAAGGTGATCTTCGCGGATCCGCGGGTGCCTCGTCGCTTCACGGACGAGGGGCTGCTCCACCAGTTGATCCAGGTGATGGTCCCGGGGAGCACGGCCTTCGCGGGCGTGCGGCAGGTCGCACCGGGCGAGATCCTTGCCATCCGTCGGCGCAGCGGTCGGCTCGACGTCGAGAGTCGCTCGTACTGGGATCTCGACTTCCCGCTCGCGGAGGAGCACGCGACGGCGGGATCGGAACAGGACAGCATCGAAGCCGTGCGTGCCGGCTTGCTCGAGGCGGTGCGCCTGCGCCTGGAAGCCGACGTGCCGGTGGGCTGCTACCTGTCGGGCGGAATCGATAGCTGCTCGATCCTCGGGCTGTCGGCGTCCATTCGTCAGGACCCCGTGAAGGCGTTCACGATCGGCTTCGACGACGAAGCGTACGACGAGACCGCCATCGCGCGCGAGATGGCGGAAGCGACGGGTGCGGATCAGGACGTATTGCTGGTGCGTGCAGACGACCTGTACGGGAACTTCGAGCGTACGCTGTGGCACACCGAGCGAACGATCTACAACACGCTCGGCGTGGCGAAGCTGCTCATGAGCGAGCGCGTCCACGCGCTCGGGTACAAGGTGGTCGTAACCGGAGAGGGCTCGGACGAGCTGTTTGCGGGCTATCCGGCCTTCCGGCGCGATCTGTTCCAGCACGGCCTGCCGCATCTGCCGGAGTCGGAGCGTCTTCGCTGGGAGGCGATGCTCGGCGAATCGAATGCGCTGGTGCGCGGATCCATGCTGGCCGCCGAAGAATGGCGCGACGCGCACCTGGACGACCGGGTGGGCTTCACTCCGAGCTGTCTGCAGCCGTGGCTGGCATGCACGAACGCGGCGCTCGCCGTGATCCATCCCGATCGACGCCGGCGGCTGACCACGTACGCGCCCGGAGGCGCAATCGCCGACACGCTCGATCGGTCACACCTGGAGGGACGCCATCCGCTGGATCGAGCGCAGTACGTGTGGAGCAAGACCATGCTCGAGGGGCAGATCCTCACCTGGGGTGGCGATCGCGTGGACATGGCGAACTCGATGGAGGCACGTCCCGCGTTCCTGGATCACCACTTGGCGCAGATGGCCACCCGCATTCCTCCGCTGCACCGCATCAAGGACCGCAAGGAGAAGTACGTACTGCGCGAGGCGATGAAGGGACTGCTGCCTCGCGTGCTCTACGAGCGCGAGAAGTTCGCGTTCATGGCTCCACCGGCGCACACGGACCCCCGCAAGTGGAGCGCGTTGATGCGCCTGGCCGAAACCTACCTGGAGTGCGACGCCATCCGCACCACCGGCCTACTGGACGCGCAGGGGGTACAGGAGACGATGCGCAGGGCTGCGGATGCGCGAACTCCCCACGCGAGCCGGGTGCAGCTCGATGCCATGATCAATCACCTGCTCGGCGTGCAGATCCTGCACCGGCACTTCGTCGCGAACGACGTGCCTGCTCTCGCCGCACTTCGCGCAGAGGAGCTCGGATGGAGCCCGGAGTCCGTCGCCGCTGCCCGCTCGGCGTGACAGGGGCGGATTCCCCCGACCCCAGCCACACTCCGCGCAGAGCTACTTGCTCACGGACTTCTTGAAGATTGCCTCGCTCGTGCGAGCAGCGGCGTCCGCCTTGTCGGCTGCGAGCTCGGCCTGACGCACCGCCTCGGTGGCCTCCTTCTCGGCAGCGATCGCGCGCTTCTCGGCAGCATCCGAGCGCCGGTTCGCCTCGTCGACGCGGCTCGACAGGTCATCGAGCCTGCGATTCACCTCGTCCATCTGACCGCTCGTTGCGCAGCCTGCCGCGCCCATTCCGAGCGCCGCAACCAATACGATCACGGACCATCGATGGATCATGAGAATCCTCCTCGCCATGATTGGGGTTTCGGGGGTATGGTACAGGAGCCCCCACGTCGTGTGGGAGAGAATGGGAGCGAATCACAGATGCGCAAGTCCCTGAGCCTTTGTGTCACTTTCGTGTGGCTGCTCGCCTCGTGCGCGACCGGTACCTCCGGCACCGACGGGAAGGACGAGGGCTCCGCCGAGCGCGCGTCCCGCTTGCCCAAGGCGACGGGAACCTGCCTGCTCGTCCGCACGATCACCGGCTTTCGCACGCTCGACCGGCGCCGCATCGTGGTCGAAGCGAACAAGCCCTATCTGATCGAGTTTGCGATGAGCTGCTTCGGGCTCACCCACGCCGAGACGATCGGCTACGACTCGCGCGACGGACAGATCTGCGACTACCGAAGCGATGCGATCCTCGTCGGGGGCGAGCGCTGTCCGATCGCCTCGATCCGCCCCTACGCGGAAGAGATCGACAAGGAAATGGAGGAACGCGTCGAAGAGGAGCTTCGCTGATCGACTGCGAACGGGACGCGAACCCATGAGGGCCTGGCCCGGCACTCCCTATCCCCTCGGCGCCACCTGGACCGGAGAAGGCACGAACTTCGCGCTCTTCTCCGAGAACGCGACTGCGGTGGAGCTACAGCTCTTCGCGGACGAGCGCGACGCCGAGCCCTGCCAGCGCATTCCCTTCCACGAGCGCACGAACATGGTGTGGCACGCGTACGTGCCGAACGTCCGACCAGGCCAGCTCTACGGCTATCGCATGTGCGGACCGTATGCGCCGCGCGAGGGGCACCGCTTCAACCCCGCGAAGCTCGTCCTCGATCCCTACGCCAAGGCGATCAGTGGTCCGCTGCGCTGGAGCGATGCGGTGTTCGGCTACACCGTGAGCTCTCCGGACCAGGATCTCACCCTCGATCCGTGGGACAGCGCAGGCTTCATGCCGAAGTGCCTGGTCGTCGATCCGACGTTTCCCTGGGGCGACGACCGGCCGCTGCGCACGCCGTGGAACCGCACGGTGATCTACGAGTGCCACGTGAAGGGCATGACGATGCAGCACCCGGAGGTCCCGGAGGAGCTGCGCGGAACCTACTTGGGGCTGTGCTCGCTGCCGGTGATCGAGCATCTGCTCTCTCTCGGCGTCACGGCCATCGAGCTCCTTCCCGTACACCACGCGGTGTCCGAGCGCGCGCTCGTGAACCGCGGGCTGGCGAACTACTGGCGCTACAACACCCTCGGCTTCTTCGCCCCCGAGGTGGCCTACGCCACCGGCGGCATGGGCCAGCAGGTGGCTGAGTTCAAGACGATGATGAAGGCGTTCCATCGCGCCGGGATCGAGGTGATCCTCGACGTGGTCTACAACCACACCGCCGAGGGCGATCAGCTCGGTCCGACGCTCAGCCTGCGGGGCATCGACAATGCGGCGTACTACCTGCTCGATCCCAACGATCGCCGCCGCTACATCGACTTCACCGGCTGCGGAAACAGCCTGAACATGGAGCATCCGCGCACGCTGCAGCTCATCATGGACAGCCTGCGCTACTGGGTGCAGGAGATGCACGTCGACGGCTTCCGCTTCGACCTGGCCCCCGTGCTCGCGCGCGAGCTCCACGAGGTGAACCGCCTGGGCCGCTTCTTCGCCATGGTGCAGCAGGATCCGGTGCTCGCGGGGACGAAGCTCATCGCCGAGCCGTGGGACCTGGGACCGGGCGGCTATCAGGTGGGCAACTTCCCGAACGGCTGGGCGGAGTGGAACGGGCAGTATCGCGATACGATGCGGCGCTTCTGGCGAGGCGATGGAGCGCTCGTGGGAGCGGTGGCGTCGCGAATCTCGGGAAGCTCCGACATCTACGAGAGCCGGGGACGCAATCCCTATGCGAGCATCAACTTCGTCACCTGCCACGATGGGTTCACGCTGCGCGACCTGGTGAGCTACGAGCGCAAGCACAACGAGTCGAACGGGGAGAACAACCGCGACGGCAACGATGCGAACTGGAGCGCGAACTGGGGCGTCGAAGGACCGACGGAATCCCAGGGCGTTCTCGCCCTTCGCGATCAGATCACGCGCAACTTCCTGGCGACCCTCGCCTTCTCGCAGGGCGTGCCGATGATCTCGCACGGTGACGAGCTCGGCCGCACCCAACGCGGAAACAACAACGCGTACTGCCAGGACGACCCGCTCACCTGGATGAGCTGGAATCTAGGTCCGCGGGAGCGGGAGCTGCTCGCGTTCACGCGGAAGGTCTTCTCCGTGCGCCGCTGCAACGCGGTGCTGCGCAGGCGGAGCTTCTTCTCCGGCCGCCCTCTGCCGGGCACGGGCACGAAGGACGTCGTGTGGCTGCAGCCCGATGGCAAGGAGATGACCGAGGAAGACTGGCGCGATCCGGAGCGGCGCACCCTGGGAATGCTCGTCTTCGGCGAGGCTACCGACGAGCTCGACGAGTTCGGCCGTCCCGTGACCGGAGACACGATCCTGCTCCTCGTGAACGCGGGCACGAAATCGGTCTACTTCCGGCTCCCCGCCATGCCCTACCCCGGCCTGTGGGAGCAGACGATCCACACGGCGCGCCCGGGCGTGCGCCGCCAGCGTGCGGAGGGCGTGAACCTGGTCGCGCACTCGCTCATCCTGCTCACCTTCCATCGGGCGTAGCGAGCCGTGTCGTCGCGCCCCTTCCTTCACGCACTCTCGGATCGGCTGGGGATCGTCGCCTCGTACACGGACATCACCGGTCGCGAGAGGCGTCACACCACGGATGCCACCCGCGAGGCGCTCGTCGCGGCCATGGGATGCGACGGCTCGACGGAGGCACGCGCACGCGCCGCACTCGAGCAGCTCGAGGAGGAAGCCGCCGCCGAAGAGCCGGTCTCCTTCGCAGAGGATGCCGAGACGACCTGCACGCCGATCGACGAACGGCTCGGGGATCGACGCGCCTTCGGCCTCTTCGCGAATCTGTACACGGTTCGGAGTCATCGGAACTGGGGCGCCGGGGACTTCGGCGATCTGCGCGCGCTCGTGGAGATCGCCGCACGCGAGGGGGCGGCGTTCGTCGGCACGAATCCCCTGCACTCGCTGTGGAACGAGGGGCCCCACGTCTGCCCCTACCTGCCGGTGTCGCGCCTGTTCCGCAGTGAGCTCTACGTGGACATCGACTGCGTACCCGAGCTCGCGCGCGAGCCGCAGGCCCGCGCGCTCATCGCTTCCCGCGCCTTCCAGCGCGACCTCGCTCGTGCGCGTGGGGCGAGCGAGGTGGACTACGAGCGTGTCGCTACGCGAAAGCGCGAGGTGCTGCGGCTGCTGCACGCGCGATTCGACGCGAGCGGTGCCGTCGATCCCAGTCGCACCCACGCGTACCGCCGCTACGTGGAACGCGAGGGCAAGGCGCTGCTCGATTACGCGACGTTCCGCGCCATCGCGGATCACGTGGGACCGCGGCAGCGCGACTGGCAACGCTGGCCCGCGAAGTGGCAGCACCCCGACGCTCGCGAGGTCCATGGGTTCCGCGCGGAGCACGAGTCCGACGTGGAGCTCCATCGGTGGGTGCAGTTCGAGATCGACCGGCAGCTCGGCGATGTCGCGCAGACGGCGCGCGACGCCGGACTCGCCCTCGGATTGTTCGGAGATCTGGCCGTGGGGACGTCGGGCGGAGGCATCGATCCGTGGTCGTTCCCTCACCTGTTCGCGACGAACGTCTCGGTCGGCGCTCCGCCGGACGATTTCTCGGCGTCGGGCCAGGACTGGTCGATCCCTCCCGTCATCCCGCATCGGCTCCGCGCGGAGGGATACGCCTACTGGCGCCGGCTGCTCCGCGCGGCGTTCCGGCACGTGGGGCTGCTGCGCATCGATCACGTGATGGCGCTCGAGCGGTTGTTCTGGATCCCGCACGGCCAGCCCGCGAGCGCAGGGGCCTACGTGCGCTATCCCCTGCGCGAGATGCTCGCGGTGCTGGCGCAGGAGAGCCGCCGCGCGGGCGCGATCGTCGTCGGAGAGGATCTCGGCACGGTACCCGAGGGGCTGCGCGAGCGGCTGCACGAGAAGCAGATCCTGTCCATGCGCGTCCTCGTCTTCGAACGCGACGCGCACGGCGCCTTCCACCCGCCGCATCACTACCCCGAGCGATGTCTCGCAAGCGCGAATACGCACGATCTGGTGCCGCTCGCGGGCTTCGCTCCGGCGCGGGATCTGGAGCTACGGCGACGGGCGGGCCACCTCGCGACGGACGAGGCACTCGAGGGATCGCGTGCGGAGCGCCGCGCAACCTACCACCGCCTGCTCGAGCGACTGCGCGCCGAGGGACTGCTCGAGCCGTGGGAGGCCGAGCCGCCCATCGAGCGCCTGCTCGGTGCGGTGCACGCCTTCCTGGGCCGCACGCCCGCGCGGCTCGTTGCCGTGTCGCTCGACGATCTGGCGGGCGAGCGGGATCCGGTGAACCTGCCCGGTGTCGGTGCGAACGGGCACCCGAGCTGGACGCGACGCATGTCGGTCCTCCTCGAGGAGCTGCCCGCACGCCCGCTCGCGCGAACGGGGCTCGACGCGATCCCCGGGGAACGCCGCGCGCGGTAGCCCCTCCTGCGGCGTTCCCCCTCGAAGCGAGTCAGGCCGCGGAGGCCTCCTGCGCGAGCTCGACGCGGGGGAGCACGATCCGCTCCACGATGGACGGCCATGTGTACTGGCGAGCCGTCTCCTCGCCTGCGCGGCGCAGCGACTCGGCAGCCGCCGGGTGCTCGCGCATGCGGCGGAACAGGGCGGTGAACTCGCGCGGATCCGCCGTCTCGAGCACGAGCGCGTTGTGACCCGGAACGACGTAGTCCTCTCCGGTATAGCCCGTGCACGCGATTCCGCCCACGGCCATCGCCTCGAGCCCCACCAGTCCGAACGGCTCGTGCTCGCTGTTCGCGAGCACCACGTCCGCTCCACGGAACAGCACGCGCCGCGCCTCGGGATCGACGTACGAGAGCAGGTTCACGACGTCCACGCCGTCGACGTCGCGCAGCGCGTCGATGAGCCCCCGCGCGCCCGGGGCACCGAGCGTCCGGTCATCCACCGCCAGGCCGTGCTCGCGCGCCGCACGCAGGACCTCTTCCCCGTGCGGCTCGCTGCCGCCGCGCGCCACGAGCAGCGGACGCCACCCCTGCCGCTTCATCTCGGCCACAATCGCCATCGTCCCGAGCCAGCCCTTGCTCGGATCCCAGCGCGCCATCTTCGCGAGCAGCGTGCGATCCCGCAGGCATTCCCTCAGCTCGATCACGTCGCGGGCTTCGGGCGGGAAGAACGCCTCATCCGCCAAGCCGTTGGGGATCACCAGCGCCTCGACGCCCCACTCGCGCATGCGGTACTTCATGTAGCGGCTGACGGTGGTGATCACGGCGGCCTTCTGGAGCGCGGCCCAGTCGATCCGCTCGAAGCCGAACACGTTGTTCGCATTCCACAGCAGGCTCACCCGCTTGCGCAGCCCAGAGGAGCGCAGCAGCCGATCCAATACGAGGACAGCGTCGACGGTCTGCCACTCCTCCGCCAGGATCGCCGCATACCCGCCCCGCTCGAGATGGGGCAGCAGCACGCGCGCGAGAAGATGCGCTGGGAGCGAACGCGTGTAGTCGGAAACCCGCAGATCCTCGCGCTCGTACACGCCGCCGGGCAGATCCCGGCTGAGCGCCTGTCCCCAACGGTGAAGGTGGAGCAAGCCGCGACGCTCGTGGCGCGCCA
>CAZOTO010000036.1:0-24146 GCA_964582775.1 uncultured Myxococcales bacterium | reverse complement strand
AGATTGGCGGCCTCGGGATGACCCGAGATCCCCACCACGCCGCACTCCTCACGGAAGCGGTCGAGATCGAGGCTTGGCATCGAAGGGCGATGGGGGCGCAGCGCAGTCATTCGGGGGTGGATCTCCTCATGGGGACTCGTGCGCGCAGGCGCGCCGCAAGGATAGCGAGAGTCCGATGGGTTGGGCTCGGGGACATCCGGGACCGGCCTAGGCCTCGGCCCCCAACACCCGATCGAAGATCGCGCGGACGTGCTGGAGCTGGCGCTCGAGGTCGAAGCACGCGGCCAGGGTGTCGGCGTCGAGCGCCCCCTGGATCTCGGGATCCGCCGCCAGGCGATCGTAGAGATGCCCGCCTTCGTCCGCGGTGGCCATCGCGTGGCGCTGGACCAAGCGGTAGGCCTCCTGCCGGGAGCGCCCACGCCGTGCGAGCGCCAGGAGAACCGTGCCCGAGAAGACCAGCCCGCGGCTCGACTCCAGGTTCGCACGCATGCGCTCGGGGAACACGGCGAGCCCATCGATGAGGCCAGCCAGGCGATGGAGCATGAAGTGCAGGGCCGTGGTCGCATCGGGCGCGATCACGCGCTCGACGGAGCTGTTCGAGATGTCGCGCTCGTGCCAGAGCACCGAGTTCTCGAGCGCGGTTCCCGCATAGCCCCGCAGCAGCCGCGCCAATCCCGTGAGCGTCTCGAAGCGCCACGGATTTCGCTTGTGCGGCATGGCGGAGCTGCCCTTCTGCTCGGTGCCGAAGAACTCCTGCACCTCGCCGACCTCGGTGCGCGCGAGATGCCGTATCTCGACCGCGAGCCGCTCGATCGCGGCTCCGGTCTGTGCGATCGCGTACATCGCCTCGGAGTGGCGATCGCGCGGAACGATCTGGGTGGAGACCGCTGCGGGCGCGAGGCCGAGCTCTGCCATCACCTCGGCTTCGATCTCGGGCGCCAGGTGCGCGAACGTGCCCACGGCTCCCGAGCACTTGCCCACGGCGATCGCTTCGCGCGCACGCGCGAGCCGGTCACGGCAGCGCGCGAGCTCGTCCCATGCGTACAGCAGCTTCAGTCCGAACGTGGTGGGCTCGGCGAAGACCCCGTGCGTGCGGCCGACGCATACGGTGTGCTGGTGCTCGAACGCGCGGCGGCGCAGGGCCCCGAGCGCGCGGTCGCACTCGGCCAAGATCAGATCGAAGGCGTCGCGCATCTGCAGCGCGAGGCAGGTATCGAGCACGTCCGAGGACGTGAGGCCCAGGTGCACGTAGCGCGAAGCGGGTCCGATCTGCTCTGCGAGCGCGTCCAGGTACGCATTCACGTCGTGATGGACGCGAGCCTCGATCTCCTCGACGCGGCGCGGATCCACCTTCGCCCGCGCCTCGATCACCTCGAAGGCATCGCGCGGGATCTCACCGCGGCGAGCGAGCGCGCGGCAGGCGGCGACCTCGATCTTCGTCCACAGCTCGTAGCGGCGATCCTCGTTCCAGATCGCCTGCATCTCGGGGCGGCTGTATCGGGGGATCAACGTCGTCTCCTCTCGATGCGCACGGCAGCCATGGGCAGATCACGCGCCGTAGAGCGAGTAGTAGTGCGCGAGCAACAGGTAGTACATGACGGGAATCGCGAGCAACGCGGAGTCCACGCGATCGAGCACCCCGCCAACGCCGGGTAGGAGCACCCCTGCATCCTTTAGCTCGGCGTCGCGCTTGAGCAGCGACTCCACGAGATCGCCGAGGATCGAAGCCACGGAGAGGATCACACCGAAGACGATCGCGCGCACGTAGGACAGATCCCGCGCGAGATCACCCGCAATCAGGTGGTCGAAGACGAGCTTCACCGCCAGACACGCGAGCGCGCCGCTCAGGATTCCGCCCACCGCGCCCTCGACCGTCTTGTTGGGACTGATCATGGGCATGAGCTTGTGGCGTCCATAGCGCCGGCCGGCGAAGAAGGCGCCGGAATCCGAGACGACGGCGGCCGCCAAGCAGAAGATCATGAAGAAGATGCCCAGATCCTCGGAGAACCCGAGCCCGGACGCTCCCGCGTAGCGCCGCTCCAGGTGCGAGGAGATGAACCGCACGGAGATGGCGTGGGAGAGCAGCCAGCCCACATAGAAGACGCCGAAGAAGGTCGCCGACACGCTGATCATCGCCTCGCGGATCTCGCGCTTGGCGAGCTGGAGCACCATCACGGTGAGCAGCACCGCGGTGAGGAAGTTGGTCGCGAGGAACGGGTCGCCGTAGTAGACGATCAGCGGCAGGAGGGCGACTGCGATGGCACCGAGCCAGCGATTGGGCCGGCCGCCCTTGGCGCTGATGAATCCGTAGAACTCGTTGATCCCGAGCACGGAGAACAGCACCACGCCCAGCACGTAGGGGAGCCCCCCCACCCAACAAACCCAGAGCACGGGGGGAACGAGGAGCACGGCGGTGAGGCAGCGCAGGACGAGGTTGCTCGGCTGCCAGCCCTGGGGCTCCTCCGCGCGGCGCGTGGGGGGACGCGGATGCACGTCGACGCGCACTTCGGGTGCATGCGGCGCTGGCGGCGGCTCCACCAGGGACACGATCCCCTCCGCCCCCGAGCGACGCGGCGACCCTCGCCCGCCGCCATCCCCGGGTGCAACCTGCCTGGGGCCTTCGGCTCTTCGCCGGGGTTATCGGCCGGTCGATCCGAAGCCTCCGTCCCCCCGCCCGGTCTCCCCGAGCTCTGCCGCGCTCTCGACGCACTCCCAGCTCGGCGCCGCCACCGGGGCAATCACGAGCTGCGCGATGCGCTCGCCGCGGCGCAGGACGAAGGGCTCCGTCCCTCCGTTCTGCAAGATCACCCGGATCTCCCCCCGATAGTCCGCGTCGACCGTCCCGGGTGCGTTGGGCAGGTAGATCCCATGCTGCAGGGCAAGGCCGCTGCGGCCCCTCACCTGCCCTTCGAAGCCCACCGGGATCGCGACGGCGATCCCCGTCGGGATGGCCGCTCGCGCGCCGGGCGCGAGCACGACGTCGCACGCGACGGCCGCGCGCAGGTCGACGCCCGCGCTGTGCGCAGTGGCGGGCTCGGGGAGCGGGATGTCTGCATCGCGATCGCCGTGCACGCGCGCGATCCGGATGCGGGGCGCACTCATCGGGGCAGCCACCCGCCGCGCGACGGAAAGCGCTTCGAATCGACCGGCCCCACCGCGGCGAGCGTAAGAGGGGCGGCCAGGAGCTCTGCCGCCAGCGCATGCACGTTGGCGAGGGTCACGGCCGCAATTGTATCGAGATCGCGCGCGATCTCGAGATCATCCTCGCCGAAGAGCACCTGCTCCGCCAGGTAGGACATGCGCGCCGCCGTGGACTCGTAGCCGAGCCTCAGGCTTCCCCGCAGGTGCTGGCGCGCCGCCTCGAGCTCGTCGTTGCGTACGTCCCCGTCGCGCACGGCGGCGAGAACGCCCGCCACCACATCGAGGGTCTCGTCGAGCTTCTCGGGCGCCACGCTGAAGCCGATGTCGATCGTACCCACATCCGTGTAGCTCACCGGAGAGGAATGGATCGCGTAGACGAGGCCGCGGCGGTCGCGGACCTCGCGGAACAGCCGCGACGAGCAACCGTCGCCGACGATGAGGGAGAGCAGCTCGAGCACCGCCCAGCGCGGATCGTTCCCCGCGAGCCCGGGCGCCACGAGCGATACGTGCACCTGCTCGAGATCCCGCTCGAGCACGCGACACGAAGGCACATGCGATGGCGGCACATCCACCGCGCGTTCCGCCCCCGCGGACAGTCCACCCAGGTGTTCGCGCACGAGCGCGACGATCCGCCCGGGGTCGAGCTGGCCGGCCGCCGCGATCACCATGTCGCGTGCGACGAGCCGCTCGCGGAAGTGACGGCGGATCTCGGGAAGCGACAGGCGCCGGACGGCGTTGGCCGACCCCACCACGGGCAGCCCGAGAGCGTGCGGGCCGAAGAATGCGGCGTCGGAAACCTCGCCGAGCAGATCCTCGGGCGAGTCCTCGACGCCCTGCACCTCGGACAGGATCACCGCGCGCTCCCGCTCGACCTCGCCCTCGATCCCCTCCGGCAGACCGCACGTCAGCAGATCGCCGAACAGATCAAACAGCCGCGGCAGGTCCTCCGCGAGCACACGCGCATGCAGGCAGATCGTCTCCTTGCTCGTGTACGCGTTCGACGCACCCCCGAGCCGGTCGATCTCACGGTTGATCTCGTCTGCGGAGCGCCGCGTGGTGCCCTTGAAGACGAGATGCTCGATGAAGTGCGAGATTCCGTTGCTGCTCGGGGTCTCGTGCCGCGAGCCCGTCGGGAAGTAGATGCCGAGCGCAACGCTCTCCACTCCCGCGACGGGCTCGCTCACCACGATCGCGCCGGACTCGAGGTCCGTGCGGCTCACCAATGGCGACCTCCCGCCCGCGGCGTCAGACGGCCGGAGTTTCGGCCTCGAGCTGCTCCTGCAGCGCCGCACGGCGCGACAGCCGGATCTTCCCGCTCGGCTCGACATCGAGGCACTTCACGAGCACCTCGTCGCCTTCCTCGCAGATGTCCTCGACCCTCGCCACGCGCCGATCCGCGAGCTCCGAGATGTGGAGCAGGCCCTCCGTTCCGGGGAAGATCTCCACGAACGCGCCGAAGTCGGTGACGCGCTTCACCTTCCCGACGTAGGTGCGGCCCACCTCGGCGTCCTGCGTGATCTCCTCGACCATGTTGCGGCAGCGCTCGAGAGCTTCCTGGCTCGGTGCGAAGATCGTGCACCGCCCGGAGTCCTCGACGTCGACCTTGGCCCCCGTCGTCTCCTGGATGCCGCGAATCACCTTGCCGCCGGGGCCGATCAGGTCGCGGATCCGATCGGGCTTGATCCACAGCACGACGACACGCGGCGCGCTCGCGCTCACCTGCGAGCGCGGCTGGAAGCCGGGGAGCTGCTCCGCGGTGTCGCGCTCCATGCACGACAGGATGTGCAGCCGCCCCGTGCGCGCCTGCTCGAGCGCGCGCTCCATCACGTTCCAGTCGAGCCCCTCGATCTTGATGTCCATCTGGATGGCCGTGATGCCCTTCGACGAGCCGGCCACCTTGAAGTCCATGTCGCCCAGGTGGTCCTCGTCGCCCAGGATGTCGGAGAGCACGACGTTGCGCTTCCCATCGGTGATGAGCCCCATCGCGATGCCGGCCACGGGCGCCTGGATCTGGATTCCCGCGTCCATGAGCGCGAGAGCACCCCCGCACACCGTCGCCATCGACGACGAGCCGTTCGATTCGAGGACCTCGGACACCACGCGGATCGTGAACGGTGCATCCTCTTCGCTCTTCTTGGGCTGCACCTGCAGCAGCGCGCGCTCGGCGAGCGCTCCGTGCCCCTGCTCGCGGCGGTTCGGTGCGCGCAGCGGCTTCACCTCTCCCACGCTGAACGGCGGGAAGTTGTAGTGAAGGTAGAAGTTGCGGTAGTAGGTGTCCTTCAGGCTCTCGATCATCTGCTCGTCGCGCTTGCCGCCCAGGGTGACGCTCACGAAGGCCTGCGTCTCGCCACGCGTGAACAGCGCCGATCCGTGCAAGCGATCGAACACCTGCACCTGGCACTGGATCGGCCGGATGTCCGCCGGTCCGCGGCCATCGATCCGCGGCTTGCCGTCGAGGATCGCCTCGCGCATCACCTGCGCGCGCAGATCGTGCAGGATGTCCTTCACCTCGGACTGGAGCTTTCGCGCTCCCGCCTGCGCCTCTTCGACGCTCGCCAGCGTGTCGAGCGTGCGCGGAGCCTCCCGGTACTCACGCACGAACTTCTCGACGATCTCGCGATCGATCTCGTTGAACAGCTTGTAGCGCTCCTTCTTGTCGCGCGTCTCGCTCGCGGCAACGATGCGCGAGAGGGCGAGCTCCCTCACCTGCTGCAGGAGCGCGTCGTCGCGCTTGGGCGCATCGACCGTGCGCTTCGTCCTGCCGGCCTTGCGCTGCAGCTCGAGCTGGGCCTGGATCACGCTCTGGATCTGCTCGTGACCGAAGCGCAGCGCGTCGAGCATCTCGCGCTCGGAGACCTGATCCGCACCGCCCTCGACCATCACGATCGAATCGCGGCTCCCCGCGAGGATCACGTTGAGATCCGAGGCATCGATCTCCGCATGCGTACCGTTCGCTACGAAGCGGCCGTTCACGCGCAGCACGCGCACGGCCGCGATCGGCTCGGAAAACGGAATGTCCGAGCAGGCAACCGCCGCGGAGGCTCCCACGAACGCGAGCATGTCGGTCTCGTGGTCCGGATCCGCGGACAGCACGGTCGCGGTGACCTGCGTCTCGTCGCGATAGCCCTCGGGGAAGAGGGGTCGCAGCGCGCGATCGATGAAGCGCGAGGTGAGCACCTCGCGCTCGGTGAGCCCTCGCTCGCGCTTGAAGAACCCGCCGGGAATCTTGCCCGCGGAGTAGATCTTCTCGATGTAATCCACCGTGAGCGGGAAGAAGTCGATCCCCGGTCTCGGCGCTGCCGAGTTCACGGTCACCAGGACCGCGGACTTGCCACACGTGACGAGAACCGCACCGTTCGACTGCTTCGCCAGCCGTCCGGTCTCGATTCCGATCGTCTTCCCATCCAATGAACACTCGACCTTGTGCATTTCCTCTCCTCGCCGGTTCGGTCCATTCGCGGACTCCGTCCGGCACTGCCTTCATGGGGGAGGAAGATCGAGGGGACTGGGATTGGGATGTGGAATGAGCGATGGGCACATCGGTGTGTGCACATCGCTCATTCCACATCGAGCGTCGTCTCAAACGAAAAGACCGGGCAACGTGCCCGGCCCAGTCCTTCTCGCCCTACCTCCGAATTTCCAGTCGTTGTATGAGAGACTGGTATCTCGTCTCATCCTCACGCTTCAGGTAATCCAGCAGCCCGCGGCGCTGGCTCACCAGGAGCAGCAGCCCACGCCTCGAATGGTGGTCCTTCTCGTGGACCTTGAGGTGCTCCGTGAGCTGGCTGATGCGCTCGGAGAGGAGGGCAACCTGCACCTCCGGGGATCCGGTGTCACCGGCCGCGCGCTGGTACTGCTTGATGATGTCTTGCTTTTGGGCTGCTTCGAGCACGTTCCATTCCTCGAGTTGCGGGCTGTATAGCAGAGCCCCCCCTGCCATGCAAGCGGAGCTTCGCGTCTAACTCTCCGTCTCACCGATGGTTTCGGGAACGATCATCTCGACGGTTCGGCTTCGGCGGAGTCCGCGGGGCTCTCGCGATCCACCTGGCTTCCCTCCAGGAAGACGCGCAGGGTCCGCAGCTCGGGAATTCCCGGCTCCGCCTCGGCCAGCGCCACGAGCTTGCCCTTGCGAACGAGCTGGACCACGCCCTGCGCGGGCGCGCCCTTCACCTCGTGACGGCCGAGCTGCACGCCGTTCGTCACGCGCCGGGTCGTGCGGGCATCGATCTCGTAGGTCGGGAGACCCGTTGCGGCGATCATGGGGATCACCCGGGCCTCGCCCTCGGTCTCGAGCGCGTCGAGTGGGATCGCCTGATCCATCCGGAACGGGCCACTGCGAAGCCGGACCAGATCCCACAGATGGGCCCCGATACCGAGTGCCTTTCCCAGATCGTGCGCGAGCGAGCGCAGATAGGTGCCGGCGCTGCAGTCGACCTCGATCACGAGCATCGGCGGGTCGTATTCGATGAGCTCGCAGCGATCGAGGCGGACCCGCCGCGGCTCGAGCTCGACGCTCTCCCCCCTGCGCGCACGCACGTAGGCCGCCTCGCCTCCTCTCTTCACCGCGGAGTACGGCGGCGGGATCTGGTCGATCTCGCCGACGAAGGCGGCGAGCGCCTCGCCCAGCCGCTCCCGGCTGGGCCACGGGCCGCTCGTCTCGGAGGTCACCTCGCCTTCGCGGTCGTAGGTGGTCGTCTCGATGCCGAGCCGGATGTGCCCGCGATAGCTCTTCTTGCCATGCGTGAGCAGCTGCGAGAGCTTCGTCGCTTCGCCGAGCGCGATCGGCAGCACACCGGTCGCGAGCGGGTCGAGCGTGCCGAGGTGGCCTACACGACGCTGTTTCGCCCACCGGCGCACGCGCTGCACGACATCGTGGGACGTGAGGCCCACCGGCTTGTCGATCACCAGGAATCCGTCGATCACGCGGGCTCCTCCCCTTCCGAATCCTCGTTCCTCTCGCCCTCGTGCCGGGCACGATCCTGCTCGATCTCGCGCAGGATCGAGTCGATCCGCGCGGCGCGCTCGAGGGACGTGTCCGCATGGAAACGAAGCTCGGGTACGCGCCTCATCGCGAGATCCTCGGCCAGACATCGCCGCACGAACGGCCCGGCCTTCTCCAGCGCCCGCATCGCGTCCTCCACCGAATCGAGCGTACTCACGTACACCTTCGCGATCGAAAAGTCGGGCGAGACCTCGACGGACTGCACGGTCACGCCCCGCAGACGGGGATCCGAGACCCGGAGGTCGAGGATCTCCGCCAGGCGCGCGTGCAGATCGTGAGCGACACGCGCCCTCCTATGCTTCACGATCGCCCCTCACTCCTCGCCCCATGGATCCGCAATCCCATCGTCGCCGGGATCCTCGACCTCTTCGATCTGGTCGATCCTCAGCACCTCGATGTCGTCCGACACCACTTCGGCCAATCCCAGTCCTTCCACGTACTCGACCGCCTTCTCCATCTGTGCGCGCAGGTGACGCGGGTCGATGCCCACCATCACGCAGCCGATGCACACGGAGTGGCGATCGTCCTGATCGTCCACCTCGGCGGCGGAGACGTTGAAGCGGTGCCTCAGTCGATCCTTCACCGCGCGCACGACCCGCCGCTTGTCCTTGATCGAGTCGGATTCGGGCAGGGAGAGCTCGATCAGGCATGCCGCGATCAGCATGGTGCCTCCGCGCCGCCCTCGCCGCGGCTACAGGGTATCCGGCGTCTCCTCGATCTCGAACGACTCGACGAGATCCCCGATCTTCACGTCGTCGAAGCCTTCGAAGCTCATGCCGCACTCGTTCGGCGCCTTCACCTCGCGCACGTCTTCCTTGAAGTGCTTGAGCGAAGCGAGCTTGCCCGTGAACACCGGCACCCCGTTGCGCAGCAACCGGGCCCGCGATCCGCGGCGGATGAGACCGTCCTGGATCGCGCAGCCCGCCACCGTCCCCACCCGGGGAACGTGGAAGAGCTGTCGGACCTCCGCGTGACCGTGGATCTTCTCGGAGAGCTTCGGTGGCAGCAGTCCGGCCATGAGCTTGGCCGCATCGTCGAGAAGCTCGTACACGATGTCGAAGGTGCGGATATCGACGCCCAGTCGCTCGGCCTCCTTGCGCGCGGCCGGCTCGGGGCGGACGTGGAAGCCCACGATCACGCCCTGCGACGCAGAGGCGAGGATCACGTCGCTCTCCGTGACGCCGCCTACACCGGAGTGGATCACCCGCAGCTTCACCCGATCGGTGGAGAGCTTCTCCAGCGATTCGACGATCGCCTCCATGGTGCCACGCACATCGGCCTTCACGACCACGCGCAGCTCCTTCTCCTCGGAGTCGTCGAGCGATGCGAACAGCGATTCCGCCGAGACCGCGGCCGCTCCGGCGGCCGTCCCGGCCGCTCGTCGCGCCTCGGCGAGGCGGTGCTCGACGATCTGCTTCGCCTCGCGATCGCTCTTCACCGCGGCGAGCTCATCGCCTGCATCGGGCACGCCCGACAGCCCCGTGATCCGAACGGGCGTGGACGGCGGCGCGCTCTTCAATCGCTTGCCGTTCTCGTCCTCCATCCCGCGCACGCGCCCCCACACGCTCCCGATCACGACCGCATCGCCGGCGTGCAGCGTTCCGTGCTGCACGAGCACCGTCGCCAGTGCACCGCGTCCGCGATCGAGCTGCGCTTCGATCACGACACCGCGCGCCAGGCCCTTCTCCTGCGCGACGAGCTCGAGCATCTCGGCCTGCAGGAGCACGGTCTCGAGCAGTTTGTCGAGATTCGTGCCGCGCGCCGCCGAGACCTCGACGACGAGGGTGTCGCCTCCGAAGTCCTCGGCGATCAGGTTGTGCTCGAGCAATGCCTGCTTCACCCGCTGCGGATCCGCCGCCGGAAGGTCGCACTTGTTGATGGCGACGATGATCGGAACCCCGGCGGCCCGGGCGTGATTGATCGCCTCGACGGTCTGCGGCATGACCCCGTCGTCCGCCGCGACGACCAGGATCACGATATCGGTCACCTTCGCGCCGCGAGCCCGCATCTGGGTGAACGCAGCATGGCCCGGCGTGTCGATGAAGGTGATGGAGTGTCCGCTGCGCTGCACCTGGTAGGCACCGATGTGCTGCGTGATACCGCCCGCCTCACCCTTCACGACGTTCGTCTGGCGGATCGCGTCGAGCAGCGACGTCTTTCCATGGTCGACGTGCCCCATGACGGTGACGACGGGGGGCCGCGGCTCGAGGTTCTCCTGGTTCACCTGCACGGGCGCCTCCACGGCGGCCGCTGCGCGCTCGGCCTCGCTCTCGATCCGCTGGACCTCGCAGCCCACCTCGGTCGCGACGAGTGCGGCAGTCTCGCCGTCGAGCAAGGTGTCGTAATCGATCTCCGGATCGATCGCGCGCGCCAGTCGCACGAGCTCGCGTTTCTTGCGGCCCGTGAGCGTCGCCAGATCCGGAAGGCTGATGGACGAGCCGATGCGCACGATCCGCTGCTTGGGGGGAACCGTGGACGGCTGTGAGGATCCACCGGTCTGCACGACTCGCCGGCGGCGAGGCTGCAATCTCGCCTGCTGCTCCACGGTGAGACGCCTCTTCTCGAGCGTCTGCTGCACGTTGCCCCTCGCATGACGGGCAATCGTGTCCTGCTCCTTCAGATTCTGCCCCTCGAGCACTTGACGCCGCTGCAGCTTCCGTGCGGCCGGCCGGGGGCCTTCGGGGGCGCGACGACCCAACGGCGCCTCTTCGCGCCCCGGCTCGGTTTCCGCAGTCTCCCGCTTCTCGGGCTCCCCCCCCGCTGCGGCTGCGCGGGGACGCGCCGGCTGGGGCTGCTGGAGCAGCGGATCCTCGACCACCACGACGGGCGTGCTCACGTGGGGAAGCAGGCTGCTCGGTTTCGACGGCCGCGCGGCAGGCGTCTTGGCCGGCGCTTCCACGGCGGCGGGCTCGCCCTGCGTTTCGGCGGCGGACTCGGGAGCTTCGGGCTCGATCTCGGAGGAGATCTCCTCGGACGAGATCGCGGCCTCCTCGGCCACTCCCTCGTCGGCAGGAATCGAGGCCGCGACAGTGGCCTCCGGCTCCGCGGCTTCCGGCTCGGAAACGACGGCTTCCGGCTCGGGCGGCACGGCAGGCGCCTCGACCACCTTCCTGCGACGGCGGATCACGACCCCGGAAGACGTCTCCGAGCGCACGACCTCGACCTGCTCCACCCGCTTGGGACCGAAGGCAGCGCGAAGCTTCTCCGTGTCCGCCTCATCGAGCGAAGCCATCTTGTTGCGGAGCTGGATCCCGAGCGAGGCCGCCTTCTCCAGGAAGTCGTCGACCTCGATCTTGAGCTCTTCCGCAAGCTTGTAGGCCCTGATCTGCGCCATGAACGCCGGTCCTCTCCGTCCCCTCAGCCCTCGTCGGGGCCGCTTCTTCTCGCCCCGTCCGAGTCGCTCTCATCCGCGGCGACGGACGGCTCTCGTGCGGCCGCCTCTTCTCGCTCCTGCTTCAGAACATGGAGTCGCTTCGCGTTCTCCACCACCGCCTCTGCAGACTCCTCGGCGATCCCTGGAATCGTGGCGAGGAAGGAGACCTCGGCGCGAGCGAGATCCTCGAGGCTTGCCACCCCGTGATCGATCAGGATCTTCGCCTCGTACTCGCCGGCCCCCGCCACCCCGAGCGCCTCTGCCAGATCCTGCTGCACCTGGCGCATGTACGATTCGCTCTTGATGTCGATCCTCCAGCGCGTGAGCTGAACGGCGAGCCGCACGTTCTGGCCCTTCTTCCCGATGGCGAGCGAGAGCTGATCGTCGGGAACGATCACGTCCATCGCCTTCTGCGCGTCGTCCACCATCACGCGCACCACCTGCGCGGGCGCGAGCGCGGCGCATACGTAGCGGACCGGATCGCCGTTCCACGGCACGATGTCGATCTTCTCGCCCCGCAGCTCCTGGACGACCGCCTGCACGCGGCTGCCGCGCATGCCCACGCACGCGCCGACAGGGTCGACATCCTTGTCCTTGGAAACGACGGCGATCTTTGCGCGGGCACCCGGCTCGCGAGCGGCGGCCTCGATGCGCACGATCTTCTCGTGGATCTCGGGGACCTCCTGCTCGAAGAGCTTCACCAGGAACTCGGTGCACGCGCGCGACAGGATGATCTGTGGGCCCTTCGACTCTCGCAGCACGTCGAGCACGTAGGCGCGGATGCGCTCGTTGATGCGGAACATCTCGCGCGGCACCTGCTCCTTGCGCGGGACGATGGCCTCGGCGCGACCCAGATCGACGATCAGCGCGCCCTTCTCGATGCGGCGCACGATCCCGTGCACGATCTCGCCCTTGCGATCCTTGTACTCGTTGAAGACGTTGTCGCGCTCCGCGGCGCGCACCTCCTGGATGATCACCTGCTTCGCGGTCTGCGCGGCGATGCGGCCGAAGTCCTTCATGTCGAGCTTCACGCCGATCTGGTCGTCGATCTCGATCTCCGGATCCTGCTGGCGGGCCTCCTCCAGGCCAATCTCGCCGCCATGGCTCGGACGGCCCTCGACGACCGTCTTGAACTCGAACATCTCGATCTCACCGGTCTCCGCGTTGAGATGCGCCTCGATCTCTCGCTCTGCGCCGTACTTGCGACGTGCCGCCGTGACCAGCGCCTTCTCCAGGGTCTCGATCAGCACCTTGCGGCTGAGTCCCTTGTCCTTGCACACCTGATCGATGATGCGGATGAGATCGAGATCCATGACCTACCTCTTCCTCTTCTGCTTGGAGGGAAACGGGTAGAAGGCCTGTGCCTTGGCCACGTGCGCGAAGGGGACGTGCATCGGACCGGCCTCGGTGTCCACGATCGCCACGCCGTGCTCGAAGGAGAGCAGCTCGCCCTTGAAGCTGCGCCGGCCATCGATCGGCTCCCGCGTCTCGACGGCGACCTTGCGACCCACGACGAGCTGGAAGTCCTTCTCGCGACCGAGCACGCGATCGACTCCGGGAGAGGAAACCTCGAGCGCGTACGCGCCCGGGACAACTCCGGTGGCATCGAGGCCATGGCCGATCTCGCGCGAGACGGCCGCACACTCGTCGATGGTCACGCGTCCGTCGCCCGCAGGGGTGTCCACGACGACGCGCACGCGCGCGTCCCCCCTGCCGGGGAAGACCCCCGCATCGACGACCTCGAGGCCGTGGTCGAGCACGATCGGCTCGATCACCGCCAGGAGCTCTGCCGGAATGTCCTTGTACATCGCTGCGATCAACGTCTCTTCGTTTCCCTTGAACGAACTCGCCTGCTCGCTACGGCGCCCAGCTCCGGGCACAAAAAAAAGCGGACGCAAGCCCACTTTCCCTCAGACCCAGAGCGAATCCCGAAGAGAGCCGAAGCCGGAGAAGCAGACGTACAAATACCAGAATCGGCGCAGACCGGCAACTCTAGGTGCTTGATTCTGGATGGAAAATCAGGAACGGGCGCCGCGGGGACAGGCGGGATCCTCCCCCGGGGACATCGACCGGGGGGGATCGACCTCGAGCGCACCGACGAGATCGCGCACGCGCGCCACTGCGTGCGCCTCGCAATAGGCTGCGATGCCATCGCGCACGTCGAGCGCGGCGCGCGGATTCGCGTAGGTGAGCGTCCCGACCTGGACGGCGGAGGCACCGCAGAGCAGGAACGCCACGGCATCCTCGCCCGTCGAGATTCCCCCGATCCCACAGATGGGGATCTTCACCGCGCGCGCCACCTGATAGACCATGCGCAGCGCGATCGGCAGGATCGCCGGACCCGAGAGGCCGCCCAGCACGTTCGACAGGCGCGGTCTGCGGGTGTGGACATCGACCATCATCCCCTGCACCGAGTTGATGAGCGAGACGCCATCCGCCCCCTCGGCCTCGCACACGCGCGCCATGTCGGCGATCGAGGTGACGTTCGGCGAGAGCTTCACCAGGAGCGGCATCCGCGTGGCCTCCCGGCAGGCCCGCACGAGCCGGCCGAGCCCCTCGGGGGACTGGCCGAACTCGATGCCGCCGGCCTTCACGTGGGGACAGCTCGCATTCACCTCGATCCCGGCGACACCCGGCGCGCCGTCGATCCGCTCACAGACCTCGGTGTACGCCTCGACGGACGTGCCGAACACGCTGGCGAGGACGGCGATGTCGCGGGGAAGCGCGGGGAGCTTGTCGCGAAGGAAGGCCTCGACGCCCACGTTTTCGAGGCTGATCGCATTGAGCATTCCGGCGGGCGTCTCGGTGATCCGCGGCGGCGGGTTTCCGATGCGCGGCTCGAGCGTGAGCGATTTCGCCACCAGTCCAGCGAGCTCGGACAGATCGAGGAAGGGCGCGAGCTCGACTCCGTAGCCGCACGTGCCGCTCGCCAAGAGCACCGGATGCTTCAACGGAATCCCGCACAGCTCCGTCGACAGATCGACTTCCGACGATCGCACGGTCATTCGCCACCTTCCCAGACGATCTCGGCAGCGTCGAAGACCGGACCGTGGGTGCAGACGTAGCGCAGGCCGCGCGTCGTGCGGACCACGCAGCCCAGACACAGCCCCACGCCGCACGCCATCGGGCTCTCGAGCGAGACGCGGCAGCGAGCGCCCGCCTCGCGGGCGAGCACCGCGACTCGCTGCATCATCGCATGGGGGCCGCAGGCGCAGACGGTGTCGCCGGGCCCGAGATCGCCGAGCAGGTCGGTCACGAGGCCTCTTCGACCCGCGGATCCGTCCTCGGTGGCGATGCGCAGCTCGCAGGCGAGGGCCCGGAAATCGTCGAGGCCGAGGATGCGATTCGCGCTACGCCCGCCGAGCGCCACGACCGCGCGCGACCCGCACTCGCGCGCGAGCTCGTAGAGCGAGGCCACACCCGTGCCCCCACCGACGAGCACCGCCCGGCCCTCGATCGCCGGGAAGCCGTTGCCGAGCGGACCGACGACGCCGACCGCCGCGCCCGGCTCCAGGTCCGCGAGGATTCGCGTACCCCTCCCCACGACCTCGAAGCGGAACTCGATCCCGGTGCCCTTCCCGCGATAGATCGCGAGCGGCCGCGGCAGCAGGGGATCGCGGTGCCGAAGATCGGGATCGAGCTGGAGCATGGCGAACTGCCCCGGGCGATGCCCGGGCCAACCGGGAACATCCAGCACGATCTCGTTCGGGCCGGCGCGCACCACGCGCGCCCTCGCTCGCATCAACGCTCGGCTCTCCCCAGGCTCGCGCCCAGCAGCAGGGCGTCGTCGCCGTCGGAGTAGTAGCGTGGCCGCACGCCCTCTGCCTGGAAACCGAGTCCCTCGTAGAGCAGCCGCGCGGCGGCATTGGAGCGGCGCACTTCGAGCGCCGCCCTCACCGCCCCCTCGGCCCGCGCGCGCGCGAGCATCCATTCGACGAGCTTTCTCCCGAGCCCCGAGCGACGCCACTCGGGCTCGACGGCGATCGACTGGATCTCGATCTCGTCGAGCACCCGCTGCCCGATCGCGTAGCCGACGATCCGCTCCGGTTGGTCGGCGATTCCGGCCACGAGTCCGCGGTACTCCGGGCGTTCGAGCACGGCACGCAGAGCGTCCTCGGACCACGCCTCGGACAGGGTGCGCTTCGCCACCCGGGCGATCTCGGCGGCGTCCTCGGCGCGTGCGGAGCGGATCTCAACTCGCATCGCGATACCGATCGACGTCGATCTGCAGACTGCGCAGCTTGCGCGACAGGCTCTCGCGGGCGAGACCGACGACATCGGCCGTGCGCGAGATGTTCCACTCGTTCGCGCGAAGCTTGTCGAGCAGGTACTCGCGCTCGAAGCGCGCGCGCGCCTCGGCGAGCTTCTCGCCCTCGAGTCCCCGAGAGAGGGTCTTGGGCTCCGGGTCGAGCACCTGGGCCGGCAGGTGCTCGGGGCGGATCTCCTCGCCGGGCGTCATGTGCACGAGACGCTCGACGATGTTCTGCAGCTCGCGCACGTTCCCGGGCCACGGATAGGCGACGAGCTTCTCCATGGTCTTGGGCGACACGGTCTTGCGTGGGACTCCGGTCTCGGCGGCGAGCCGCGCGAGGAAGCGATCCACGAGCAACGGGATGTCCTCCCGACGCGCGCGCAGCGGCGGCACCTCGAACGGAATCACGTTCAGCCGGTAGAACAGATCCTCGCGGAAGCGCCCTTCGGCCATCTCCGTCGACAGATCCTTGTTCGTGGCCGCGATCACGCGCACGTCCACGGCCAGCGTCTCGGTTCCGCCCACGCGCTCGAAGCGGTGCTCCTGCAGGATGCGCAGGATCTTCGCCTGGGTCATCAGGCTCATGTCCGCGATCTCGTCGAGGAAGATCGTGCCGCCGTTGGCGAGCTCGAAGCGACCACGCTTGGTCTGGATCGCACCCGTGAAGGCCCCTTTCTCGTGCCCGAAGAGCTCGCTCTCGATGAGCTCTTCGGGAATCGCCGCGGAGTTCACCGCCACGAACGGCTTGTGTGCGCGCTTGGAGTGGGCATGGACCTGGCGGGCGACGAGCTCCTTGCCGGTGCCGTTCTCGCCCGTGATGAGCACCCATCCGTCCGTCGGCGCAGCGAGCTCGATCTGCGCCTTGAGCTGGCGCATCACCTCGGACTCGCCGACGAGCTCGTGCGCACTGAGCAGCTCGTCGCGCAGGGCGCGGTTCTCGCGGGCGAGCCGCGCGCTCTCGAGCCCGTTGCCCACGCAGACCAGCAGCTTGTCGTAGGAGAGCGGCTTCTCCAGGAAGTCGTACGCGCCGAGCTTCGTGGCGCGCACGGCCATCTCGATGGTGGAATGGCCGGACATCATCACGACGGGCAGATCGGGCGTGCGGCGCCGCAGATCCTCGAGCAGCGCGACGCCGTCGCGCCCCGGCATGGCGACGTCGAGCAGCACCAGGTCCGGTGCCTCGCGCTCGATGCCGGCGAGCGCCGCCGCCGCATCGGCTGCGGTGCGGGTCTCGTAGCCCCCATCGGAGAGCACGTCCGCCACCGCGCGGCGGATGCTCTCCTCGTCGTCCACGATCAGGATGAGACTCGGCACGGCGCTACGTCCTCACGGGGAGCTCGATCACGAACCGCGTGCCACGGGGCCGGTTGGCCAGCACACGAATGTATCCCGAGTGGTCGGAGACGATCCGGCTCACGATCGCCAGCCCGAGCCCCGACCCCCGGCGCTTCGTCGAGAAGTCGGGATCGAACAGGCGCGGACGATCTTCGGGCCGGATGCCCGTTCCCGTGTCCCGTACCTCGAGGCTCACGGTTCCGACCGCCTTCTCATAGCGCGTCGAGACGACGATCTCACGGGGACCCTCCCCTGCGGCCTCGACGGCCGCCATCGCGTTGTCGACCAGGTTGAGAATCACTCGCTTCATCTGCTCGCGATCGAGGTCGAGGGTCGGAAGCTGCGGGGCGAGATCCGTGCGGAACGCGATCGCGTGCGCCTCCTCCTCGTACATGGACACCGTGTCGGCCGCGAGCCGGTTGAGATCCGTGGGTGTCGGATCGATCGCAGGCAGGCGCGCGAAGTTCGAGAACTCCGAGAGCAGCGTCTTCATCCCCTCGACTTCGTTCGTGATCGCGTCCGTGCAGCGCACGAGCATCGCCTCGTCGTCGGGGTCTCCGAGCTTGCCCGCGAGCTTGCGCCGCAGACGCTGGGCCGAGAGCTGGATCGGCGTGAGCGGATTCTTGATCTCGTGCGCGATGCGCCGCGCGATCTCGCGCCACGCGGACATGCGCTGCGCGCGCAGGATCTGCGTCACATCGTCGATCACCACGACGAAGCCAGCAGGCGCCCCTTCGGAGTCGTGGATGCGCGAGACCGTCCAGTTGAGCGCGCGCGGCTCCTCGCCCGTCACGAGCTCGACCTGGCGACGGACGGTCTGCGCATCGCCACCGCTCGTCACCTGACGCAGCAGCACTCGCAGGGTCTCGAGCACCTCTCCCTGCAAGAAATCCTCGATCTTGTGTCCGACCCAGTCGCCGCGCGACGCACCGAGCAGCCGCAACGTCGACGGATTCACCGTCGAGACCAGCCCATCGCGATCGAGCGAGAGCACTCCCGCCATGGCGCTGCGCAGGATGACCTCCATGAGGGCGCGGCGACGCTCCAGATCCTCTCGGCTCTTCGACAGATCCGTCGCCATGCGGTTGAAGCCCGTCATGAGCTGGCCGAGCTCGTCGTCCCTGCGCACATCGACCCGCGCATCCAGGTTTCCCGCGGCGAGCTCGCTCGTGGCGCTGGCGAGGCGCTGGATCGGGTCCGTCACGGACTTCGCCAGGCGGAACCCGAGCCACGTCGAGAACAGCAGCGCGAGCAGCGTGATCATGAACAGCAGCATGACCATGCTCGACTGGAAGGTCCCCTTGGACGGCTGCAAGCGCTCGTAGGCCGCCCGTGCGGCGCGAATCGCCTCGACGCTCGAGCCCACGTCGCGTGGCAGGAACCGGCTCACGACGACGACGGCGACCACTGCCTTGGAATCGAAGGTGGAGTGGATGGGGACCGCGCCACGCACGAGCTCGCCCTGGCCTGCGTGATCGACGGTGGAGCCCGGCGCGCCCTCGAGCGCCCGTCGCACCAGATCCGACTGCGGTGCCTCGAAGGACACCACCGCCACCTCCGGATCGGTGGCGCGCGCGAGGACGTCCTTGCGCGCGGTGAGCACCTCGACGACCCCGAGCCCGTACTCGGTCCGCTTCCCGGCGACGAATGCCTCGAGATCCGCGGAGGCATCGCCGCGCAGCAGCCGCTCCCGCTCGATCCCGGACGCGATGCGCCGCGCGAACGAGATCGCGCTGCCCTCGGCCTCCTCGTAGTAGGCGTCGGCGATGTCGAGGGAGTGGCCCAGGCTCTCGGAGAGCTCGAGCTGGAACCAGACGTTGATCGCCCGCGAGACGACGATCGCCGACAGTACGAACAGCCCCGCGGACGAGACGGCGGCCACGAAGCCGAACGAGACCACGAAGCGCGTCTGCAGCTTCGCCCCGAGGATGCCTCGGCGGCGCTCGACGACCAGCTTGCCGATGTTGCGCGCGAGCAGGAACACCAACACGCCGATGGCGATCACGTTCAGGTGTACGAGCGCGAAGAAGATCGCGTCGCTGCCGATGGGAAGCGACCGCGAGAAGCCGAGCAGCTTCTGCTCCAGCGTGGACAGCACCAGGAGCAGCGCGGCGACCGCTCCCGCGAGACGCCAGTCGCGCCTTCGGCGTCTGCGTTCGGCGGCGGGGAGCACGGGGGCTCCGCGGACCCCGTTCGGGGATTGGGTCGGATGGTCCACTCCGCCGCGAACGCTATCGCACCCATCGCCCGGGTTTCAACACAACGCGCATGCGTCGGGGCACCCTAACCCTTCGGAACCACGCCGGTTTGAGGATCCGCGCCACTCAAGGCGAAACGGGGTGCCTCCGATAGGCCAGGCGTGCAGGACAACGCCAGCTCCCACGCCCGTCGCGACCCGAGGATCCAGCGTCTGCTCGACTCCTTCGCGGTCGAGCCCACGGATCTCGTCGCCTTCCGCAGCTTGGAGGAGCACTTGTCCCTCGCGGGCGACTGGCGCGCGCTTGCCGGCGTGTACGAGTGCCGGCTCGCCGCACTCGGGGAAAAGGACGGAGATCGCGTGCCCGTCCTGCTGCGCTTGGCGAACGTCCTGGCGACCCGACTGCAGGATCCGTCCGCCGCCCGCTCCCGCTTCGAGGAGGTGCTGCGAAGCTCCCCCCGACAGCCGCAGGCCTTGGCCGGCCTGCGTCGCATCCGCATCGCAGCGGGGGATCTCGCTGCGGCCCTCCAGATCGCGGAGCTCGAGGAGGCGATCGATCTGCCGCGGCCCGCGCGGGCGGCCCTGCTCGCGGAGACGGCCACGCTCTGGGAGCAGCTCGGAGAAGCCGGCGAGCAGCGGAAGCGCATCCGCGAGTCCCTGCGGCTGGATCCCGGATGCGATGCCGCACTCGCGCAGGCGGCTCGGATCTCGGCCGCCGAGGGACGCACGAAGTCCGCCATCGAGCTGCTGGAGCGGCGGCTCGCGCGAGCGAGCGGGCCGGCGCGCGCCGATACGCTCGCTGAGCTCTCCGCCCTGTACGCACCGACGGATTCCGAGCGGGCGCGACGCCTGCTTCGGGAGGCGTTGCGGGATGCACCCCTGCGGCGAAGCCTCCTCGAGCGCGCCATCGAGCTGGAGCAGGCTGCCGGCGCGGTCGATCGCGTCGTCGCTCTCGAGGAAGAGCTGTGGAAGACGCTCTCCGGGCCCGAGGAGCAGCTTCGCTTCGCCCTCACCGTCGCCACGCGCCATCTCGAAGATCGGGGAAGCGCCGAGGCGGCCCTCGTCTGGGTCGACCGGGCGGTATCGATCGCGCCACCGCAGGGGCGAGTGCACGAGCTGCGAGCGCGGATCCTGCGAAGGCTGAACCGGATCCCCGAGCTGATCGAGGCCCTGGAGCGCTGCGCGCAGCTCGAGGAGCCGAGCGCCATGCGGCTGCTCGAGCTCGGCGTGCGCCTCGAGCGCAGCGAGCGCCTCGAAGCCGCCGTGGAGCAACTCCAGCAGGCGCTCGCGCTGAGCTCTGAGGACGACGAGATCCTCGCCGCCCTCGACCGCAGCCTCGCCCGCCTGGGGCGGTTCGGAGAGCGCATCGAGATCCTCGACCGCCGCATCGCGCTCGCACACGAACCCACCCGGGCCGCGGGCCTACGCATCGACCAGGGGGATCTCTTCGAGAGCGGGCTCGGCGATTCGAGCGCCGCCGAGCACGCGTACCGGGAGGCGTTGCGGCTCGATCCCGGTCATCCCATGGCGACGGAGCGGCTTCGGGAGCTGTTCGCGAAGCACGACCGGACGGCGGACCTCGTGGAGCTGCTGTCTGCACGCATGGGAGAGACGGCTTCCGCGACGATCCGAGCCGGCCTGCAGCGCGAGATCGGCGAGATCCAGCTGGACCGGATGCAACGTCCGGACGAGGCCCGGCTCTCCTTCCTCCGAGCGCTCGAGATCGACCCGCTCTCTCGAGAAGCACTCGAAGGGCTCCACCGATCGGCACGGGCGAGCGGCGATCCCGCGCGAATCCTCGAGGCCTGTGAGCGCGAGCTCCAGCAGGGCCCGGACACCGTTCGAAGCATCGAGCTGCTACGCGAGATCCTCGACGCATCCCGGCGCGCCGGCGACTGGTTGCGCGCCCGCAGAGCAGCCGAGACCTGGGCGGAGCTCGATCCGGGCCACGAGCCGCTCCTGGCACTCGCGCGCGTCGGGCGCGACCTGCACGATCCCTCTTGTGAGGGCGCCGCGCTCGAGCGACTCGAGGGGCGGCTTGCCTCGGACCCCGCCCAGCGAGCCGCGGTGCTGCGTCGCATGGGTGATCTGGCGCTCGAGCAGGCAGACCCGAATGCCCTCGCCATCGCTGCGGAGCACTACCGGCAGGCGCTCGCGATCGTCCCCGATCCCGAGCTACGCACCCATCTCATCGATCTGTACCGGCGCTCCGGTCGACACGAGGAGCTCGCCTTCGAACTTCGTGGGCTGCTCGCGAGCGCCGCGCCCGAAGAGGAGAGCCGGATCCGGCTCGAGCTCGCCCGTGCCCTCGTGGACTCGGGCGAGATGGGAGAGGCAGTCGCTGCGCTCCGCCCGGCGTTCGATGCCGATCCCGGACACGATCCGATCGCCGAGCTCCTCGAGGCACTGCTCGCAGAGCAGGGCCAGCTCGAGGAGCTCGTTCCGGTGCTCGCACGACGTCTCTCGCTCGAACGCGCACTGTCGCGCCGGCGGGAGCTCGCCCATCGGCTCGCGGGAGTGCTCCTCGATGGCCTCGATCGCGCCGCCGATGCGGTGGCGATCCTACGCGAGCTGGCAGACCCGAGCCGGCACGGACGTCTCGAGGATCTGTTTGGCCGGGCGCTCGAGTCCTCGGGACGGACCAAGGAGCTCGAGGCCTGGCTCCGCGCCCGCATCCCCCACCTGGACGGCGACGCCCAGGCCGCGGCGTGGCTGCAGCTCGGGTGCATCGAGGAGTCCCACGGCCGCATCGCCGAGGCGATCTCGACCCTGCGCCGGGCGCAGCGCGTGGCCTCCCACGATCGACTGCCCGAGCTTCGCACCACGCTGCTCCGACTGGTGCGGGCGCACGGTTCCCCCGAGGAGCGGATGGAGATCTTCGATTCGCTGCTCGAGGAGATCCGCGATCCCTCCGCCCGCGCCGCGCTCCATGCCGAACGGGCGCACCTGTGGGCGGGGGCGCTCGACACGCCGGTTGAGGCGCTGGCCGATCTCGCGCGGGCGCGTCGCCTCGAGCCACTTGCACCCGAGGACCTGCGCCTGTTCGCCCACCTCGCCGAGCAGCTCGGAAACCTCGACGCTCGGCTCGAAGCGCTCGAGGCCCTGTGCGAGGCGACCACCGACGAATCCGAGCGGATCGGCACCCTGCTGGAGATCGCCGCGATTCGCGCGGACGGGCCGCCGAGCGTGCGCGATTCCGAGGCGGCCTACACCGCGCTGCAGCGCGTGCTCGGCCTCGATCCTGCGCACGCGGAGGCGTTCGATCGTCTCGACGCATGGCTCTCCTCGGGCGCCCCGGCGCAGCAGCGCTGCGCCTGCCTCGAGCAACGGCTGGCCGTCGACGCGCTTCGCTCAGGGGAACGGGAGCGATTGACGCACCGGCTCGCAGCCCTTCTCCTCGCGGCGGGAACCCTCGAGCAAGCGGCGGACGTCCTCCGTCGCGAGCGGACCCGCTGCCCGCAGAGCGAGGAGCTCGACGAGCTGTGGTTCACGACGCTCGGGCGCTTGGATCGAACCGAGGAGCAGATCCAGCTGTGTTCGGAGCGAGCCCGTGCGACGGCGGGCGCCGCCCGCGCGCACTGGGCGCGGCGTTGGCTCGATGCGCTGGAGACACGCGGCGAGCCGATGCCCGCCCGTCTCGAAGCGATCGAGATCGGCCTCGAGGGAAGCCCGCGCGATCCGCACCTCGTATCCACGCGCCTGCGCATCCTGCGAAACCTGGGCGACCCCGAGCGACTCGCGGCAGGGCTCGACGCCGCGATCGAGGTCGAGGACGACCGCGCACCCGCGCGGCTCCGGCTGCTCGTCGAGCTTCTCGATCTGCTCGAAGGACCGCTCGCCCGCCCCGCGGACGCGCTCGCGCGGCTCGATCGCGAGACGCGGGCCGACCCCGGGATCGCCGCGCGCGCCGCGCGGCTCGCGGCTCGCGCCGGGGACAGCACCCGCGAAGCCCGGTGGCTACGTGAGCTGCTGGCCATGTCTCCCCCGGGGGAGTCGACACCGGATCGGGTACGTCGTCTCGGCCTCGCCCTGTGCGCCAGCGGCGAGACGACCGAAGCCGAGCCGCACCTGTGGCACGCGCTCTCGCGAGATCCCGCGGACCGCGAGCTCGCCGAAACGCTCGAATCCCTTCTTCGCGCCCGGAACGATGCCTCGGGCCTGCTGCGTCTCTTCGAGACACACTTCGGTGTGGCGCCCGGCGAGCGACGCGCGGTCATCGCACGCGACGCGTTCGCCCTCGCGAACGAGGCAGGAACGAGCGCCGACGCGCTGCGCTGGGTGCGCCGCCTGCATGCGCTCCAGGAATCGCCCGTCGACGTCCTCGAACGCTGGCTCGAGCTCGAGCGCGCGGAGGGCACCCTCCCGGGCACCCTGCAGGCGATCCGTGCCCTGCGGGAGCGCACCACGGACGAGGACCGCATCGCGAGCCTGCTCGCGGCCGAGGCGCGCATCGAGCACGCCGACGGTCACCTCGAGCTCGCACGCACCGCCCTCACCGAGGCCCTGCGCCGCGCGAGCGCTCCGGAGACCGAGTGGCTCACGCGGCTCGACAAGATCCTCGTCCACCTCGGGGAAGCCGAAGAGCGCCTCGACGTGCTCCGCGCGCTGGCAGCCCATCCGGATGCCACGCCCGAGATGCAGCGCGGCGCGCTCGACGAGCGCATCGAGATCCTCGCCTCTCGCGCCGACCGGCGCGGCGAAGCAGCGGCGCAGCTGCGCGCACTCGTCGACGATCCCGCCGCAAGGGAACACATCTCTTCTCTCGTGCCGCGCCTGCGACGACTGCTCGGCCTCTACGACGCCCTCGGACACCACCGCGACTGGTGCGAGATCGCGCAGCGCCTGG
>CAZOTO010000035.1:0-24312 GCA_964582775.1 uncultured Myxococcales bacterium | reverse complement strand
GGGGGCTGCCGGCTTCGTCCGGCAGCCCCTCCAGCGCCCCTGTGCAGAGCGGGTCTCGATGGCCCCGACGGGCTCGTGGTACCGGGCCGACGTTCGCTCGCGTCGTCAAACTCCCGTCGCGTTCGCCCGATAGAGCAGCCGCAGTGCGCGGCAACGGTGGAGAGTTGCGGCCCGCCTGCCGCGTTGCGCAAACTCGGTCCGGGGAGGTTTCGAGAGGGGATGATTGGCGGCTTCAACACGAACGTTCCCTACCAGGGGCGTATCTTCCATGTGCAGACCGAGGACAGCGGTCTCGAGTGTCCCCACGTCGTCACGCTGCTCTACGAGGGGGGCGCGATCCTCTGCTCGAAGAAGACCGAATACGGGGACTGCCTCGAGGATCCCGATCTGGAGTCCCGCGTGCGCCAGATCATGGAGGAGCAGCACCGCTGGATGCTCCAGGCGCTGAAGAGCGGTCGTCTCGATGGCCGGCTCGGACTCGGCGGCGCGCGACCCGGTGCCACTGTGCCGTCGACCCAGGCAGGGCAGGGGGTCCCTTCGCGGGCCGCGGTGCGACCGGGAGCGGTCTGCGCGCCGGCCGAGTTCGGGGCGGGCATCCTCACCGGCCGGCCATTGCACGAGGTGATCCAGTCCCATCTCCTGGCGGGCTAGTCCGCCGGGCGCGACGGTCCCCTCCCCAGAGGTGACCATGATCCAAGTCTTCCACGTCGATCTTCGCTACGACGCTGGGACGTACGGCCTGCGGGACGTCTCGGTCTCGATCGAGCGAGGAGAGTTCGTCTTCCTCACGGGCGCGAGCGGTGCGGGAAAGACGTCGTTCCTACGCCTGCTCTTTGCCGCCGAGCGTCCGACCGCCGGGCAGATCCTCGTGGCGGGCCGCAACATCGCGCGGCTCACGAGCGCCCAGATCCCGCCGCTGCGCCGGCAGATCGGGGTGATCTTCCAGGACTTCAAGCTGCTGCCGGAGCGAACGGTGCTCGAGAACGTGGCGGTGCCGCTCGAGATCGCCGGTGTGCCCGCCCGCGAGATCCGCGCCCGTGCCTGGACCATGTTGAAGCGCCTAGGACTCGGGCATCGCATCGACCACCGGCCACGCGCGCTCTCGGGGGGCGAGCAGCAGCGGGTGGCGATCGCCCGCGCGCTCGTCACGGATCCGCCCCTTCTCCTGGCGGACGAGCCCACGGGGAATCTCGACCCCGAGCTCGCCTTCGACATCATGGACATCGTGGCCGACGCCCACGTGCGGGGTACGACGGTGCTCGTGGCCACCCACGATCCCGCGCTTCTCGAGCGCTACCCGCATCGGCGGCTCGTGCTCGAGCGGGGGCGTTTGGTCGAGGACGGCCGTCCGGGGGCCCTTCCGACGAGTCTGCGTCAGTCGGTCTACCCGAGGGCCTGATGGACGCGCGCACGCTCCGTCGGCTTCGCGTGGCGGTCCGCTCGGGCTTCCGTGGACTGTTCGCCTCGCCCCTCGTATTCGCCGCCTCCGTGTCGACGATGACCGCGGGCCTGCTCGTGCTCTCGGGCTACCTGCTGCTCGTGCAGAACATGCACCACGTGCTCGATCGCTTCGCGCAGGACCTGCAGATCGTCGCCTTCGTGTCGGCGGCGGAGTCCGCGGAGCCCGCCGCGGTCGCCGAGCGGACGGCGCGCCTGCAGCAGCTCGAAGGCGTGCGAGGGGTCACCTTCGTGTCGCCGGAGATGGCCCTCACGAGGCTTCGCCGCGACCTGGGAGGGGACGCCTCGATCCTCGACGGGCTCGAGCGCAATCCGCTGCCGGCGTCCTACGAGATCGAGATCCTCCCCTCGCACCGGGCACCGGACGCATTGCGGGCGCTTGCCGAGCGCGTGCGCGGCGTCCCGGGCATCGAGGAGGTTCGCTACGGGGAGGACTGGGCGGAGGGCTACGCGCGCGTGGTGCGCGTGGCGGAGCTGCTCGGGATCGGGCTCTCGGTGTTCCTCGTGCTGGTCCTGGGTGCGATCGTGGCGGGAACGGTGCGCCTGGGGGTTCATGCCCGCGCCGACGAGATCCAGATCCAGCGTCTGGTGGGGGCGGGTGCGCTCTTCGTGCGGTTGCCGTTCTACCTGACGGGCGCGCTGCAGGGGGGGATCGCCTCCGCCCTCGCTCTCATCCTTCTCTGGGCGTTCTGGGCCGTCGGTCTGCCCGCACTCGCCGCGCCGCTCGAGTTCCTGGTGGGATCGAGCGAGCCGGTGTTCCTCGGGTCGACCGAGCTCGCGCTGCTCTTCGCGCTCGGCGTGGGGCTGGGTGCGGGGGGCGCGGTGGTATCGCTGTTCGCTCTCGGAGACGGTGCGTGAGGCGAGCCGCGCGGGACGTGCTCGTGGTGGCGCTGCTCGCCGCCTTCGCCGTGGCGCCCCGGATGGCCCCTGGCGACGCAGAGAGCCGGCGCTTGGGGGAGATCCGCCAGGAGATCGAGGCGCGGGAAGCGAAGGCGCGCGCGTTCGCGGAGGAAGCGCAGGGCGTGCTCGGCGAGCTCGAGGCGATCGACCGCGAGATGTCGGAGGTCCGTCGAAGCCTTCGCGCACTGCGCGCCCGCGAGGTCTCCGCCCGGCGTGAGCTCGTGGCCGCTCTCGCGGGCCAGGAGCGCGCGGCGGCCGACGTGGCCCGGACCCGACGCGAGCTCGAGTCGCGCCTCGTGGCGCTCTACAAGTTCGCGGCGGCGGGGGGCGTGGCGACGCTGCACTCTGCGGGGGACTTCCAGTCGTTCGTGCGCCGCCGCGAGGGGCTCGCGCGCATCCTCGATCAGGACCGGGAGCTCTTCGAGCGCCACCGCGCGTCGCGCGCGCGGTGGGAGGCGCGGCGCAGCGAAGCCGAGGCGCTCGTCGCAGAGCTCGACGTCGCAGCGGACCAGATCGCGGCGCGCGAGAAGGCCATGCGCCGCAAGCTCGTGGAGCGGAAGAACGCGGTGGCGCTGCTGCGCACGCGCTCCGACCGCGAGCACCGTGCGGCCGAGGAGCTTCGCGCCGCGGCCCGACGTCTGGAGCGCATGATCGCGAGCGCCCCGCAGCGGATGCGCCCTTCCACGGGCCGGGGGCTCGCGAGCGGCCGGGTCGAGTGGCCGGTGGAGGGCAGCGTGCGGCTGCCGTTCGGCCGCCAGATCGATCCCGAGTTCGGCACGGAGACCGTGCGCAACGGCGTCGAGCTCGATGCCGTCGTGGGATCGCCCGTGCGCGCGGTGGCGCCGGGCCGGGTGCTCTTCTCGGGCTGGTTCCGGGGCTACGGGCAGATGGTGATCATCGACCACGGGCGCGGGAGCATCACCGTCTCCGGGTATCTCGAGGAGCTGCAGGTGAAGGCCGGCGATTCCGTAAACGAGGGCGACGTGATCGCGACCGTCGGCGAGACTGGCTCGCTCACCGGTCCCGGGCTTTACTTCGAGATCCGCCAGAACGGCAAGCCGGTGGACCCGGGGGCCTGGCTCCAGTCGCGCTAGGCTTGCGGGCGCACGGCATCGCCCGCCACGGGAAGGAACCCATGAACAAGCTCCGAATCCTCGCCACCTCGGGCCTCGGCCTGGTCCTCGTGCTGCTCCTGCTCGGCGCGGGACTGCAGCGCGCAAGCCTTGCACGCACGAGCTACGAGGATCTCGATCTTCTCTCGCGCGTCCTGCACCTGGTGCGCACGCACTACGTGAGCGAGGTCGAGCAGCGCAAGCTCGTCGAGGGAGCGTTGCAGGGGATGCTCACCACCCTCGATCCGCATACGAGCTTCCTCTCGCGCGATCTCTACCAGGAGCTGCAGCGCGACACGAAGGGCGAGTTCGAGGGGCTCGGCATCGAGATCACCAAGACGGATGGCTTCGTCACCGTCGTGGCGCCGATCGACGGAACGCCGGCGTCGCAGGCGGGGATCCGGGCACGAGACCAGATCGTGGCCGTCTGCCCCGAGGCGACCGAGGAGTCCTGCAAGTCGACGCAGGACATGAACCTGATCGAGGCCGTGAAGCTCATGCGCGGTCCACGGGGTTCGAAGATCATGATCCAGGTGATGCGCGAGGGCTGGGAGATGCCACGGCCGTTCGTGCTGAAGCGCGCTTCGATCCGCGTGTCGAGCGTCACGATGCACATGATCGACGGCGACATCCCGTACGTGCGCCTGAGCCAGTTCCAGGAGCGCACCGCGGCGGAGCTCGCCGAGGCGCTCGATCGCGCGGTCTCCCAGGCGCCGAAGCTCCGCGGGCTCGTGCTCGATCTGCGCGCGAATCCGGGCGGATTGCTCGATCAGGCGGTGAAGGTGGCCGACCTCTTCCTCGACGAGGGGCTCATCGTCTTCTCCGAGGGCCGCAACGGCGGCAACCGCATGGAGTGGCATGCCAAGCGCGAGGGCACCCAGCCGGAGTATCCGATGGTCGTCCTCGTCGATGGGGGCAGCGCCTCCGCGTCGGAGATCGTGTCGGGCGCATTGCAGGATCATCACCGCGCGCTCGTCCTCGGTCAGGAGACGTTCGGCAAGGGCAGCGTGCAGACGATCATCCCACTCGAGGAAGACGGCTCCGCGCTTCGTCTCACCACCGCGCTCTACTACCTGCCGAGCGGCCGCTCGATCCAGGAGGTCCGCGTCCAGCCCGACGTCGTGATCGATCCCTACAGCGAGGCGGAGATCGAGGCTCTGCGCAAGGCGAGCGAGAAGAAGACCTTCGGCGAGGAGCACCTGGAGGGGCACCTGCAGGCGAAGGGTGCCGGTGAGGAGAAGCCGCCCGCCGGGAAGGACGAGGCCGAGAAGCCGGAGGCCGAGCCCGACTCGGCGGCTGCGAAGGAGGAGAGCTTCCGGCGGCGCATGCGCGAGGATCGCCAGCTCGGGCACGCGGTCGAGCTCTTGAAGAGCTGGACGATCTTCTCGCGGCTGCAGGGGAAGGGGGGAGCCTGAGCCCCCCGGCACCGCCGTCGGTGCGCAGGAACGGCTTCGGCTCGCCGCGCGGGGACGATGGTGGGCGCGGCTCGATGGACGGCGCGGGAGCGGCTTCCGGCCGTGGAGCGGCGCTCACGGTCTCGGAGCTCGTCGTGCGCCTGCGCGAGCTGCTCGGATCCGGCCTGGGCGAGGTCTGCGTGGAGGGCGAGATCGGCTCGCTCCATCGCGCGCGTTCCGGGCACTGCTACTTCGACCTGAAGGACGACGAGGCGCAGCTTCGCGCGGTGCTCTTCCGCTCGGCCGCGCTCGCGTCCGGCATCGAGCTCGAAGACGGGATGCTCGTGCGTGCGCGGGGACGCGTGGATGTGTATGCGCCGCGCGGTGCGCTGCAGCTCGTGGTCGAGGCGATCGAGCCGTGCGGCGAGGGCGCGCTGCGCCGGGCGTTCGAGCGGCTCAAGGCCGAGCTGCAGGCAGAGGGACTCTTCGATCCCGCGCACAAGAAGCCTCTTCCGCGTTTCCCGCGCTGCATCGGCGTGGTCACCTCCGTGCACGGCGCCGCGATCCACGACTTCGTACGCGGGCTTCGGCGCGCGGAGGTGGGTGTGGACGTGCTCGTCTGCGACGCGCGGGTCCAGGGCGAGGGCGCGTGGCGCGAGCTCGTGCGCGGGCTGCACGTGCTCGATGCGGATCCGCGCGTCGAGGTGATCGTGCTCGCGCGCGGCGGCGGCTCGCTCGAGGACCTGTGGAGCTTCAACCGCGAGGAGCTCGTGCGCGCGATCCACGAGCTCGACACGCCCGTCGTCTCCGCCGTCGGGCACGAGATCGACCTCGTGCTCACGGACCTCGTGGCGGACGCGCGCGCGCCGACCCCGACGGCGGCGGCGGCTCTCGTCGTCCCGGACGGTGCGCAGCTCGTCGAGCGGGTGAGCGGGCTCGAGCGCCGCATGGCCCGCACGATGCGCTCGCGCATCGAGGCGCTGCGCCACCGGGTCGAGGCCGTCCGCCGGGGACTGGTTCATCCCGCGCAGCGGCTCGCCGAGCTGCGGCGGCGGCTCGTGGCGGCAGGGGACCGGCTCGGCCGCGCGCTCCGGGTCCGGCACGCGGCCGAACGCGGCCGGCTCGAGGCCCTCGCCGCGCGGCTCGACGCGCTGTCTCCGCTCGGGGTGTTGGCCCGGGGATACGCGATCGTGCACCGTGCGGCGGACGGTGCCATCGTGCGGGCGAGCCGTGAGGTGCGCCCCGGCGAGGGCATCCGCGTGCGGCTCGGGCGGGGATCTCTCGAGGCGCAGATCACCCGGACGGGAGAGGACGAATGGCGATGAGGCGGGGCAAGTCCGCGGGAGCGCGAGAAGACACGCAGATGGGGCGCGCGTCGGCCGGTGCCGCGGACGGCGCCGACGAGGCGATCCCCTTCGAGGTGGCGCTCGAGGAGCTCGAGGCGCTCGTCGGCCGGATCGAGGGCGGGGACCTTCCTCTCGAGGAATCGCTGGCTGCGTTCGAGCGGGGCGTGCGTCTCGTGCGCCAGTGCGCCGCGCGGCTCGATGCCGCCGAGCTTCGCATTCGCGAGCTCGAGCCCGGCCCCGCAGGCCCCCGGGAGCGACCGCTCGAGCTGGAGGGCGAGCGGTGAGCGACGCGCGCGAGCTCGACGTCTTCCTCGCGGAGTCCCAGCGCCGGGTCGATCGCTACCTGGACGAGCAGCTTCCCGCAGCCAGCGAGCCGCCGGTCACGTTGCACGAGGCGATGCGCTACGCGGTGTTCTCCGGGGGCAAGCGGCTGCGTCCCGCGCTCGCCTTCGGGGGCGCGTTGGCCGCGGGCAAGGACGCGGCATGCGCGCTCGCCGTGGCCGGAGCCGTGGAGCTCGTGCATGCCTACTCGCTCGTCCACGACGATCTTCCCGCGATGGACGACGACGACGAGCGCCGGGGGCGGCCCACCGTGCACGTGCGCTTCGGTGAGGCGGTGGCGATCCTCGCCGGCGACGCGCTGCTCGCCGAGGCCTTTGCCGTTCTCGGCCGGGCCGGCGCTGCCTCGCGCGTCGTGGAGCGGCTCGCCCGGGCCGCGGGCTCCCGCGAGCTGGTGGGAGGCCAGGTGGACGACCTCGCCTTCGCCTCCGGGAGCCCGACCCTCGACGCGATCGCGTCGATCCATCGCCGCAAGACGGCGGCGCTGTTCCGCTTCTCCGTGTGGGGCGGCGCCGTGCTCGCCGGGCTCGACGAACGCGCGCTCGAGGCGCTCGATTGCTTCGGCCATGCCTATGGGCTCGCCTTCCAGGCCGTGGACGATCTGCTGGACGCCGACACCGAAGAGTGCTCGCTGCTGCGCGTGCTCGATCCCGCGGCCGCGCGCGCGCATGTCTCCGCGCGGATCGCCGAGGCGAGCGCGGCGCTCGGCGGCTTCGGCCCGGATGCGTGGGTGCTTCGAGGGCTGGCCGATCGCTTGCGCGAACGGCTACCGTAGGCGCCCGATGGCTTCGCTCCTCGATCAGATCCACTCGCCCGAGGACCTGCGGCGGATCCCCGAGGAGGATCTCCCGCGGGTCGCCGCCGAGGTGCGTCAGGCGATCGTCGAGACGATCTCCAAGACCGGCGGGCATCTGTCCGCAGGGCTCGGCACCGTCGAGCTCGCGACCGCGCTCCACTACGTCTTCGACACGCCGCGCGACAAGCTCATCTGGGACGTCGGACATCAGGCCTACCCGCACAAGATGCTCACCGGGCGCCGCGAGCGTTTCCCGACGATCGGCCAGAGGGACGGAATGGGGAAGTTCCTGCGCCGCACGGAGTCCGAGTACGACGTCTTCGGCGCAGGACATGCGGGGACGTCGATCTCGGCCGCTACGGGCATCGCCGAGGCCATTCGCCGCCGCGGCGGCTCCGATCGCGCGATCGCGGTGATCGGCGATGGCGCCCTCACCGCGGGCATGGCGTACGAGGGCCTCAACCACGCGGGCTACATGAAGCTGTCGAATCTCGTGGTCGTGCTGAACGACAACGAGATGTCGATCTCGGCCAATGTCGGAGCCATGTCGAGCTACCTCGCGCGCCGCTGGTCGAGCCCGATGCTGCGCCGGGTGAAGCACGGCGTGCGCCACCTGCTCGAGAGCGTCCCCGTCGCGGGCGACTCGCTCGTGCACATCGCGCGTCGAGCCGAGCAGTCGTTCAAGGCGTTCATCTCACCGGCTCTCATCTTCGAAGGGCTCGGCTTCAACTACATCGGTCCGATCGACGGTCACGATCTTGCCGTGCTGCTCGAGACCCTGAAGAACGTGCGGGACTCGGGCGACTACGCCGAGCCGGTGCTGATCCACTGCTGCACGCGCAAGGGTTATGGCTACGAGCCCGCGCAGGCGGATCCGCTGAAGTACCACGGGGTCACCCGCTTCGAGGTTTCGTCCGGCGAGATGCCGAAGAGCTCCGGTGGCGCGCCGTCGTGGACGAGCGTGTTCGCGCAGGCACTCGTACAGCTCGCGCGCGAGGACGAGCGGATCGTCGGCATCACCGCGGCCATGGGGCCGGGCACCGGACTCGATCACTTCGAGAAGTTCTTCCCGGATCGCTTCTACGACGTGGGCATCGCGGAGCAGCACGCGGTGACGTTCGCGGCAGGGCTTGCCACCCAGGGCGTGAAGCCCGTGGTGGCGATCTACTCCACGTTCCTGCAGCGCGCCTACGATCAAGTCGTGCATGACGTGTGCATCCAGAACCTCGATGTCACCTTCGTGATGGATCGCGCCGGGATCGTCGGAGCCGACGGCGCGACGCACCAGGGCATGTTCGATACCGCCTTCCTGCGCACGGTGCCGAACATGGTCCTCCTGGCGCCGAAAGACGAGAGCGAGCTTCGGCAGATGCTGCGCACGGCGATCGAGCATCCGGGACCCGCCGCGATCCGCATCCCGCGCGGCTCGGCGCCCGGAGTTCCGATCGAGCTCGAGATCAAGGCGCTCGAGATCGGCAAGGCGGAGCTGCTCGCGGACGGGCGCGACGTGGCGCTGCTCGCCGTCGGTGTCACGGTCCCCGCCGCGCTCGAGGCCGCGCGCGAGCTCGAGGCCGAGGGCATCTCGACGGCGGTGCTCAACGGCCGCTTCCTCAAGCCCGTGGACGACGAGTGGATCGCGGAGCTCGCGCGGCGCTGCCGCGCGATCGTCACCATCGAGGAGCATGCGGCGATCGGGGGCTTCGGGGATGCGGTGCTTGGCTCGCTCTGTGCGCAGGGGATCCGCGTACCCGTGTGCAAGCTCGGCGTTCCCGACGTCATGATCGAGCACGGCAGCCAGGAGGAGTGGCGTGCCGCGCTCGGTCTCGATGCGGCCGGCATCGCGCGGGCGGCACGCGGTCTCCTGGCGGAGATCCGCGCCGAGCCGTGAGTCCGTCGCGCGTTCGCGCCGACCAACGGGTGATCGAGCTCGGTCTCGAGACCACGCGCAGCCGCGCGCAGGCGCGTATCCTCGCGGGAGACGTGAGGCTCGGCGACCGCGTGATCGACAAGCCGGGCGCCCTCGTGCCGGCGGACGCGCCCCTCACGCTGCGCGCGCGGGCCCCCTACGTGTCGCGAGGGGGCGAGAAGCTCGCGGGCGCCCTCGGCGCGTTCGGCATCGACCCCGCGGGGCTGCGCTGTCTCGATGCAGGAGCCTCTACCGGAGGCTTCACGGACTGCCTGCTGCAGCGGGGAGCCGCGCGGGTGATCGCCGTCGATGTCGGCTATGGGCAGCTCGCGCTGTCGCTGCGCGAAGATCCGCGGGTCGTGGTCTTCGAGCGCACGCACGTGCGCGACTTCGCGCTGCCCCAGGGCGAGCCGCCGGTCGATCTGGTCACGGCGGACCTCAGCTTCATCTCGCTGGCCAAGGTCCTCCACCATCTGGTGTCGGTCTGCCGGCCGGGCGGCCGGTTGCTGCTCCTCGTGAAGCCCCAGTTCGAGCTCGAGGCCGCGGATGTCGGCAAGGGAGGGGTGGTGCGCGATCCCGAGAAGCGCCGCGAGGCGGCACGGCGGGTCTGCGACACCGCACTGCGTCAGGGACTCCTCGTGCGCGGCGAGGCGGATAGCGTGCTTGCCGGCCCCAAGGGCAACGTCGAGCGCTTCGTCCTGCTCGAGCGGCCGCCGGTCTGCGTCGAGGCCTCGTCGCCGAGCCGCGCGAGGCCCCCGGGCTCCGGTTGCCGCAAGGACATCGGCTCGTAGAATAGAACCACACCGCTCGGAGAGGAGTCCCATGTCCGTCGTCCATATCACGCCTCGAGCCGCCGACAAGGTCCGCCAGCTCATGGAGCGCGATGGCCGCGAGGGCTTTGGCCTTCGCATCAAGGTCGTCGGCGGGGGATGCAGTGGCTTGCAGTACCAGCTCGTCTTCGATGACCAGGTGACCGACTGGGACCAGCAGAACGAAGAACACGGTGTCAAGGTGCTCGTGGACTCGAAGAGTGCGGTGTATCTCGCCGGTGCGCAGGTCGACTTCGTGGACGATCTCAACGGGAGCGGCTTCAAGATCGAGAACCCGAACGCCACCTCGACCTGCGGCTGCGGCGAGAGCTTCGGAGCCTGATCCGCCGGCCTCGGCGGCGCGATCGCGCTTGCGTTCGGCGCGACCGGGGCGAGTCCTGCGATGACGGAGCCGAGACCGATCTACCTCGACCACCACGCGACCACGCCATGCGATCCGCGCGTGGTCGAGGCGATGGAGCCCTTCTGGAGCGAGGAGTTCGGCAACGCCACGAGCCGCACCCATGCCTACGGCTGGCGTGCGGCCGAGGCCGTGGAGCGCGCACGACGTCAGGTGGCGGCCCTGCTCGGTGCGGATGCGCGCGAGATCGTGTTCACCTCGGGAGCGACCGAGGCGAACAACTTGGCGATCCTCGGCGCGGCGCGCGGGCTTCGGGACCGCGGCGATCACGTCGTCACCACGCGCGTCGAGCACAAGTCCGTTCTCGATCCGTGCCGTGCGCTTCGCCGTGAGGGCTTTCGCGTGACGGAGCTCGGCGTCGATCGCGAGGGGCTCGTCGATCCCGCGGCGCTGCGCGCAGCGATCGAACCGCGCACGGTGCTCGTCTCCATCCTGCATGCGAACAACGAGATCGGAGTGGTGCAGCCGCTCGCGGAGCTCGCCGCGATCGTCGTCGATCGCGACGTGGCCTTCCATGCGGACGCGGCGCAGTCGGCGGGAAGGATCGATGTGAACGCGAAGCGGATCCCCATCGATCTGCTGTCCATGAGCGCGCACAAGCTCTACGGGCCGAAGGGAATCGGCGCCCTCTATGTGCGCAGGCGCGCCAAGCGCATCCGGATCGAGCCGATCGTGCACGGCGGTGGGCAGGAGCAGGGGCTGCGCAGTGGAACCCTCCCCGTGCCGCTCTGCGTAGGGTTCGGTCGCGCCTGCGAGATTGCGTCGGTGGAGCGCGAGGCGCAGGCCGCCCGTATGCGCGCTCTGCGGGACCGGTTGCTCGAGCGCATCGTCGCGGGCGTCGTCGAGGTCGAGGTGAACGGTCACCTCGAGCAGCGGTTGCCGGGGAATCTGCACCTGACCTTTCCTGGTGTAGAGGGGGAGGCGCTGCTGGCGGCGTTGCCGGACGTCGCGCTCTCCGCGGGCTCGGCATGCACGGCGGCGTCCCACGAGCCCTCGCACGTGCTGCTCGCCCTCGGCCTCGATGCACGGCGTGCCCTGTCGTCGGTGCGCTTCGGGATCGGACGCACGAACACCGAGGACGAGATCGATCGCGCGGCCGCGCGCGTGATCGAAGAGGTCCAACGCCTGCGCGCGATGTCGGGGGTGGCATCTACTCGGGCCGCGCGCGGATCCGTGAGCTTCAGGTCGCCGAACCGACGCCGATAGGCCCGGGAGACCGGGCGATTGCCGCTCGCGCAGGGCGCTGCTAGCCTGCGGAAATACAAGGGTTTTCTCGCCTCGTGCTCTCGACTCCGGCGGCGTCGCTCATGCGTGGATTTCACCTTCGATCGTGGATCTCGGCGCCGTTGCTCGCGGGGGCACTCGCCTGCGCCACGGTGCGGCCGCCGGTTTCGAGCCCGCAGGCGGCAGCCGTTCCGACCCCGCCCGAGGTCGAGGCCTCCACCGCGTTCCTCCATGGCAGGCAGCTCGAGCTCGAGGGGCGGTTTCCGGAGGCGGCCGAGTCCTACGAGCGCGCCGTTCGCATCGATCCCGACTCCCCCGTGCTCCGGAGATTCCTCGCGGGGGCCTGGCTGCGATCGGGTGACCTCCGTCGCGCCCTCGAGCACACGCAGATTGCGCACGGGCTCGCGCCGGAGGACGAGCGGATCCGCGCGGAGCTCGCTTCGCTGTACATGGGGCTCGAGCGCTATCCGGAAGCCGTCGCGTTGCTCGAGCCGAGCTACCGGAGCGGGGAGCTCGCGGCCGAAGGCATGGTGGTCTTGTTCGACCTGTACCTGCGGCTCGGGCGCACGGACGAGGCAGAGCAATTGGCTCGTGCCATGCTCGCGAGAAGCCCGGAGCGCGTGCAGGGATACCTGATGCTCGGTGCCGTACTCGAGCGCTCCAAGCGGATCGACGAGGCCGAGAAGGTCTACCTCGATGCGCTCGATGTCGATCCCACGCAGGGGGTCCTCTGGGAGGGGATCGCGCGCATCGCCCGCGAGCGCGACGATGCCGAACGCGAGCTCACGGCGCTGCTTCGGAAGCTCGAGCTCGAGCCCGCGGATCCGATGGTGATGATGCGCGTGTCGCATCTGTACGAGCAACGCAACGAGCCGGAATCCGCCGTGCAGGTTCTCGAAGAGCTCGTCGGCATGTTCCCGGGCTTCCTCGGTGCGCACTTCCGTCTGGGATACCTCTACTACGGGATGGGGCGGCTCGCGGATGCGGCCTTGGTGTTCGAGGCAGTGTTGCAGGCAGGCCCCGCGCTCGACGAGCGCTATGCGAACGAGGTGCGGTACTTCCTCGGCGTGATCCTCGGCGATGCGAAGCAGCCGCAGAAAGCACTCGATGTGCTCGCGCATGTTCCGGTGGAGTCGGATCGGTACGCAGAGGCCCGCGTCCTCGCGGCACGGATCCAGGAAGCGACCGGTGCGCGCGAGGAGGCGATCGAGAACGTGCGGCGGGCCATCGCTGCGGCGCCGGGCAACGATGCGCTCCGCGTGTATCTCGCGGGGATGCTGCAGCGCAGCGGCCGCACCGACGAGGCGATCGGTCTGGTCGAAGCGCTCCTGCGGGCGAATCCGAAGGATGCCGATCGCCACTACGATCTCGGCGTGCTGTTTGGTGAGGCGGGGCAGGAGGAGCGCGCGCTCGAGACGATGGCGCACGTTCTCGAGCTCGCGCCCGATCACTCGGGCGCACTGAACTACATCGGCTACTCGTGGGCGGATCGCGGACAGCGCCTCGACGAAGCGGAGCGCATGATCCGGCGCGCGATCGAGCTGTCGCCGGGCGACGGCTTCATCACGGACAGCCTCGGGTGGGTGCACTACCAGCGCGGCCGGCAGCTCCTTGCGCAGGGCCAGGACGAGGCGGCGCGGCGCTCGTTCCTCGAGGCGGTGGAGCAGCTCGAGCGGGCGCTCGAATTGCTCGAGCGGGACGATCCGATCATCACCTGGCACCTCGGCGATGTCTATCGCTCCTTGGCCCGGCTCGAGGACGCGCTTGCCGCGTACCGGCGTGCGCTCGACCTCGAGCCGAGCGAGGAGGATGCGCAGAGGATCCGCGAGCGGATCCTGCAGGTCGAACGCGAGATCGAATCCGTGCATCCGGACGCCGGAAAGGGCGACGGGCGTTGATCGGTGCGATGCGCCTCCGGCGGCGATGGCGGTTCGTCGTCGCGATGGGCGTGGCGTGGATGGCCGGAGCCTGTGCGATCCTGGGACCGAGCGACGGGTTCCGCACGATCCAAGGCGAGGAAGCGCTGCTCGTGGCACGTCTGCGCGAGATCCGCGCCGAAGGGATCCTGCGCCACTCGCTTCGCGCGATGGGCAGCCTCCGGATCGATTCCCTGCGCGGATCCGTTCGCACGACCCAGGTGGTCCTGGCGCAGCGCCCGGGATGGCTGCGGATCGAGAGCCTGAGCCCCCTGGGGCAGACGGCGACGCTCCTGGTGTCCGACGGCGAGTGGTTCTCCTTCTTCGACGGCCGGACGATCGAGAGCGGGGAGACCGGTCCCGATGTGCTGCGGGATCGACTGCAGCTGGATTTCACACCGGAAGAGGCCATCGATGCGCTGCTGTTGTCCACGCTGCGCCTCGAGGGAGCGGTGCAGCGGGTACGCGCGCGCGGCGCGGAGCGCGAGGTATGGTTCGAGCGAGAGCGCGTGGGGCTCGATGCGGCGGGCCGTCTCGCGAGCCATACCGTGCTCGGTCCCGAGGGTGAAGTGCGATGGCGCGCCGAGTTCAGCGACTGGCGCGACGGTTCCGGCGGAAGCTATCCGTTTCGCATCGTGCTCTCGTTTCCCCGCATGCGGCTTCGCGCCGATCTCGAGCTCTCCCGGGTCGAGGTCGACCCGCTGCTTCCGCCCGACCTCTTCCTCCTGCCCGGTGAGGACGCGTGGTGACCGAGCCGGTCCTGCGCATCCGCGGGCTGCGCACGACGTTTCGCACGCGTGCCGGAGAGCTCCCCGCCGTCGACGGCGTCGATCTCGACCTGTTTGCGGGTGAGACGCTCGGCGTGGTGGGTGAGTCGGGCTGCGGGAAGTCGGTGACGGCGCTCTCCGTGCTCCGGCTCGTTCCCGATCCACCGGGGCGGATCGCGGCCGGTGAGATCTGGTTCGACGGCCGGGATCTCGTGCGCTGTTCCGAGGAGGAGATGCGGCACATCCGTGGCGCGCGCATCTCCATGATCTTCCAGGAGCCGATGACCTCGCTCAATCCGGTCTTTCGCGTCGGCGATCAGATCGAAGAGTCCCTGCGCGTCCACACGGACATGGATCGCGCGAGCCGGCGCGAGCGCGTGGTCGAGTTGCTCGACGTGGTGGGCATCGCCGAGCCTCGCCAGCGGGCCCGCGACTACCCGCACCAGCTCTCCGGGGGGATGCGCCAGCGCGTGATGATCGCGATGGCGCTCGCCTGCAATCCGGATGTGCTCATCGCCGATGAGCCGACGACGGCGCTCGATGTGACGATCCAAGCGCAGATCCTGGACCTGCTCGCCTCGCTCGAGGAGCGCTTCCGCATGGCGGTGCTGCTCATCACGCACGATCTGGGCATCGTGGCCGAGGCCGCGCGGCGCATCGCCGTGCTGTATGCGGGGCGCGTGGTGGAGACCGGGCGGGTCGCCGACGTCTATCGCAGTCCGCGCCACCCGTATACCGCAGGGTTGCTGCGCGCGATGCCTGGCGGACGCGTCGCCCATCGCTCCCCGCTCCACGTGATCCCCGGCGTCGTTCCGGATCTGATGTCTCGCCCCCGCGGTTGCAGCTTCCGGGAGCGTTGCCCCCGCGCGATTGCCGTGTGCGCCGAGGTCGATCCCGATCTGCGTGCCGAGGGGGGGGAGGGACGAGCGGTGGCGTGCCATCACCCGCTCGGCGAGGGAGAGAACGGGAGCGAACGCGAGGAGCCGGTGCGGGTGCGGACCCACCTCCCGGGGGCAGTGCCGTGAGCGAGCCGCTGCTGCGCGCGCGCGATCTCGTGAAGCATTTCCGGATCCGCAGCGGGATGTTCGGCGCGTCCGCCGCCCTGCGCGCGGTGGACGGTGTCGATCTCGACCTACACCCGGGCGAGACGCTCGGGCTCGTCGGTGAGTCGGGGTGTGGCAAGTCGACGCTGGCGCGGCTCGTCCTGCGTCTCCTCGAGGCGGATGCGGGTGAGATCTCGTTCGAGGGACGCGACGTGCGAGCGCTCGACGGACGTTCGCTGCGCGCCACACGGCGTCGGATGCAGATCGTCTTCCAGGATCCGTATGCGTCGCTCAATCCTCGCATGACCGTCGGTGAAGCGATCGGTGAGGGGCTCGGCATCCATCGGATCGCCCGCGGAGCGGAACGCGAGCGCCGGGTGGCGAAGATCCTCGAGATCGTGGGTCTTCGCGCCGAGCACGCGCACCGCTATCCGCACGAGTTCAGCGGCGGGCAGCGTCAGCGCGTCGGAATCGCCAGGGCGCTCGCGCTCGAGCCGTCGTTGATCGTCGCGGACGAGCCGGTCTCCTCGCTCGACGTCTCCATCCAGGCGCAGATCCTGAATCTGCTGCTCGATCTGCAGCAGCGCTTCGGGATCGCGTACCTGTTCATCTCTCACGACCTGCGCGTGGTCAAGCACATCTCGCACCGCGTCGCCGTGATGTATCTCGGGAAGGTCGTCGAACGAGCGGATGCGGATGCCCTCTACGCGAAGCCGCAGCATCCGTACACGCGCGCCCTGATCTCGGCGGTGCCCGTCCCCGATCCGGCGAAGACGCATCGGCGCATCGTGCTCACCGGAGACGTTCCGAGCCCGATCTCGCCGCCTCCCGGCTGTCCCTTCCACCCGCGGTGTCCGGTGGCGGTCGATCGCTGTCGCTCCGAGGTGCCGGCGCTGCGCGAGGTCGGTCCGCGCCACGCCTCGGCCTGCCATCTGGCCCCGTTCTGAGGTCTACGCCGCGGACGGTGTGCTCGACCGGCCGTGGTTCTCGTCGGCGTGCGCCAGGGCGAGATCGCGAAACGCTCGGGCGGCCGGAGAGAGCGGTCCGGGCCGCTGCACGAGGAGGATGCTCTGGACGATGGGCGGATCGAGCTCGGCCGTCACCAGCCCCAGGCTCGCCGCGTTCTTCGCGAGGCCGCGGGGCAGGAAGGTGATTCCCGCTCCGGCGAGGACCAGGGGCATCATCGCCTGGCGGGATCCGGTCTCTACGGCGATGTAGGGAAGGGGTTTCCCCGCCGGGATCTCGAGGGCGACGAGACCCCCATAGGACTGGAGCATGGCGTTGGGAACGACGAGGGGCATTCCCGCCAGATCCTCGTGCCGTACCGGACGGCGCTCGAGCTTCGTGTTCGGCGGAAGGATCACCAGGATGTCCTGCGTCGCGATCTTCTTCGCGATCAGAGGGCGTTGGACCGGCTGGGTGGTGAACGCGAGCTCGACCTCGGCGGATCGGACCATGCGTTCGATCTCGTGCAGGCTCTCCGAGGTCTGGATGCGGATGCGGATGCCGGGGAAGCGCACGCGGAACTCCCCCACGATCTCTGCGAGCAGCTCGGCCGCGGGCGCATGCGGGGCAGCGATGTCCAGGTGACCCGCCTCGAGCCCCTCGACCGACTTCACCGAATCGTGCAGGGCTTGCAGATTGCGCAGCACGATCCGCGCGGTCTCGACGAAGGCCTCCCCAGAGGCCGTAAGGGAGACGGTGCGGCCGTGCCGAATGAAGAGACGGGCCCCCACCTGGTCCTCGATCCCCGCGATCGCCTGGGAGAGCGATGGTTGGGACACATGGGTGGCCTTGGCCGCCTTGGTGAAGCTCTTGAGCTCCGCCGCGGCGATCACGAACTCCAGATGCCTCGGATTCATAGGGAGCGCCTATTTCGGATTATGAAAAAATCGCTTTGACGCATCGTTGCGTGAGGTCGATACTCTGTCAAGCGTAGAATTGCTTGCCATGGATGTAGGCGTGCGAAGCAGACGGACCAGGGAGGCGCCGAGCCGTTGACGACGCAGAAGGCAGCCGATCCGAGCACGGGAACGATCTTCAACATCCAGCGCTTCAGCGTGCAGGATGGTCCGGGGATCCGGACCACGGTCTTCGTGAAGGGCTGTCCGCTTCGCTGCACCTGGTGCGCGAATCCCGAGTCCCAGAACTCGAATCTCGAGGTCGGTCACCTCGACTCCCAGTGCAACCACTGCGGCCGCTGCATCGAGGTCTGCGATCCGAAGGCGATCACGCTCCAGGAGCGCGGCATCCACATCGATCGCGAGCGGTGCAACGACTGCCTGAAGTGCGTTCCGGTGTGCGCGCCGAATGCCTTGCGAGTTTTCGGTCAGGAAGCCTCCGTCAAGGAGATCTGGAGCGAGATCCAGAAGGACGTCCTCTACTACCGCAACTCGAAGGGCGGCATCACGGTTTCCGGAGGCGAAGCGCTCAATCAGCGCGATCTCGTCGCGGGGCTGTTCAAGCGTGCCCACTCCTCGGGACTGCACACGACCCTCGACACCACGGGGTTCGGTTCGCCCTCTACGCTCGAGGCCGTCCTCGAGTACACGGATCTGGTGCTCTTCGATCTCAAGATCATGGATCCGGATGCGCACATGGAGCACGTCGGCGTTCCGAACGGGCCGATCTTGCGCAACGCGAAAAAGGTGGTGGAGAAGGGCGTTCCCATCGTCATCCGGGTGCCGCTGATTCCGCACATCACCGACACCGAGGAGAACATCCGCGCGATCGCGCGCTTCGTTCGCGAGGAGCTCGGCGCGGACATCCCGGTGAACGTCCTCCCCTACCACAAGTTCGGAACGAACAAGTACGCGATGCTCGATCGCGAGTACGAGCTCGCCGCACTCGAGATGATGACGGAAGAGAAGATCGAGAAGATCGTTGCCATCTTCGAGGCGCACGGTCTTCGCTGCGAGGTGATCAGGTAACCTTGTCGTCCATGGCATCCGCGGATGCCGGAGAGGGAGGATCGAGAAATGCAGATGGTCTCGAGCAAGATGGGTAAGGCGGGTGGCAGATTCATATCGAGGCCGCAGATCGATGCCGCGGCGGTCGACGAGACGAGCGGGCTCACGCCGCGCGTCCAGTCCCTCAAGGACAGGCTCCTCGCTGCGCAGAGTCAGGTCTGCGCGGATCGCGCACACTACGTGACGGAGAGCTTTCGCCAGACCGAGGGCGAGAGCCGCGTGCGCCGCCGCGCGAAGGCCTTTGCGAACGTCTTCGCGAACATGCCCGTGGTGATCCGCGACCAGGAGCTGATCGTCGGGGCGCCGACTCCGTTCGTGCGCGGAGCGCATCCCGCAGTCGAGTCGGACCCTGCACAGCTCGAGGCGGCCCTGCGCGCGGAGAAGATCACCACGTCCTCCGTCTCCGCTTCGGCGGCGATGTCCGTCGAGGACAAGGAGCGCCTGCTCGCCGCGTGCGAGTACTGGAAGAACAACTGGTGGGGCAAGCGCGTGAACGACGTCGCGAAGTCCTGGGCGGGTGGTACCTGGAGGTACTTCGCCCAGAACCGCATGGTGATGGGCGCGCTCACCTACGGTGGCTTCAGCCTGTCGCTCAACCTCACGCCGGGCGCGGACTACGAGAAGATCTTCCGGATCGGCTGCAACGGCTTCATTGCCGAGGCGCAGGCCGAGATCGCGCGCATCCAGGAGAAGCCGGCCTACGAGTACACACAGGAAGACCACGAGAAGCTCGAGTTCCTGGAGTCCGTGATCATCGGCCTCGAGGGGCTCATCGTCTTCGCGCAGCGGCATGCCGAGGCGGCGCGCGAGCTCGCAGCCAAGGAGACGAACCCCGAGCGCAAGCGCGAGCTCGAGGAGATCGCCGAGATCTGCGATCGCGTGCCCGCGCATCCGGCGCGCAGCTTCCGCGAGGCGCTGCAGGCGTACTGGTTCGTCGTGTGCGCCCATGACATCGAGAAGGCGCAGTGCAACCACTTCGGCGGTCGCTTCGACCAGTACCTGTATCCGTACTACTCGCGGGACATCGCGGAGGGACGGATCACGCATCAGCAAGCGGCCGAGCTGCTGGGTTGCATGTTCGTGAAGTGGGCGACGCTCGACACGTTCCTCTTCACCGGCTTCGAGGGCAAGCGCGAGCACCAGGAGCTCGCACAGGGCAACTACCAGGCGAACATCACCCTGGGAGGTGTGACCCTGGACGGCCTCGATGCGTCGAACGAGCTCACGAGCCTGGTGCTCCACGTCGCGAAGCAGGTGAAGATGCACCAGCCGCACGTCTCCCTGCGCTACCACCGGGCGATGGCGCCCGAAGTCCTGCAGAAGGCCCTCGAGTGCACGCGGGACCACGGCGGAGGGATTCCTGCGTGGTTCAGCGATCGCGCCGGGATCGAGTACATGCTCGAGCGTGGATGCTCGCTCGAGGATGCGCGCGACTGGGCGGTGATCGGGTGCATCAACATCGGGCATCCGAAGAGCTGCGCGTTCATGCGCAATCCGGCGCCGGTCTTCATCCACCACGCGAAGCTGTTCGAGTTCGCGCTCTACGACGGGTGGGATCCCTATACGGGGCAGAAGCTCGGCGCGGCGACGGGTGACCCGCGCAACTTCCGCACGTACGAAGATCTGCTGAACGCGTACAAGACGCAGGTGGAGCACCACTACGACATGCTGTGGAACTTCACCCGAGCGGTCGGGCCCTTCTCGATCGAGGATCGCCCACCGTTCCCGATCCAGTCCGCTTTCATGGACGACTGCATCAAGCGGGGCAAGGACGTGAGCCAGGCCGGCGGCCGCTACTACCGCGAGCTCGAGTCCGGATCCTTCGTGGATCGCGCGCTCACGGATGTAGCCGACTGCCTCGCGGCGCTGAAGAAGGTGGTCTACGAGGAAGGCGTGCCGATGGCCGAGGTGCTCGATGCGCTGAAGGCGGACTTCGTCGGCTACGAGGATCTGCGCAAGCGGCTCGACGATGCTCCGAAGTTCGGCAACGACGACGATTACGTGGACTCCATCGCCTTCGACCTGTGGCAGTGGACGAAGCACAAGGCGCTTTCCTACCGCGACACCGAAGGGCGACGCCCGACGGTCTACCGGCAGGGCGCGGCGTGGTCGAGCTGGGCGGCCACCTCGGTGGGCGCGCTTCCCAACGGGAAGAAGGCCTACGCGCCGCTCGCGGATGCGTCGGCTTCGCCGGGACACGGCTGCGATCGCCGTGGCCCGACGGCGGTGATGAACTCCACGTCCAAGCTCGATCCGGCGCAGATGGAGGGTCCGCTGCTCAACCTGAAGTTCTCTCCGGGCGTCGTTCGAACCCGCGAGGGAATGCAGAAGCTGTCGGAGCTGATCGCGACCTACATGGATCAGGGTGGCTTCCACGTGCAGTTCAACATCCTGGACGCGAAGATGCTGCGCGAGGCGCAGAAGAATCCGGACAAGTACCGCGACCTCGTGGTTCGTTTGGCTGGATACAGCGCGTTCTGGGTGGAGCTGTCGAAGGACGTCCAGGACGAGATCATCAGCCGGACGGAGCACTCTCTCTAGTCGAGGCTCGCGGGAGGCGCGACGGTCGATCCGCCGCGCCTCCCGCTCTGCGTTTCGTTCGAGGTGGCGCGCGTCTGCTGTGAGGGCGCGCGTTCCTGCGATTTGGGGAACGGGTATGTCCTTGTGCTGTGGTCTTCCCGAGGTGGGTCCGCTCTCGCGGGACGAGCTGGTCGCGCGAGTGCTTCTCCTCGAGTGGGCGATGTTCCAGGCCGTTCCCAACGTGGGCGGCGGACGTGCCTCGTGCCAGGACAACCGCAGCACCTTCGAGATCAACCGCGGGGGGCAGTTCGAGAGCTGGTCGGATGCGGTGCTGCGCAGCTACGTCGCGGATCTCGAGGAGGCACAGCGCGCGGGGCGCAATCTCCTCACCGAGAAGTACGCACGGATGATGGAGTCCACCTCGCCCCAGGAGTACGCGAGGATCGCGCACCTGCTTCCCTCGATCGATCCGGAGGCGCAGGCGCGCATCGAGGAGATCGTGCAGATCTCCCTCGCCTGGGAGGAGGCACTCGCGGACCGCTATCCGAACGTGATCCGTCGCGGACGCCCGATCCGGAGCTCGGAGGATTCCCTGCATGTCACCTCCGCCGAAACCTATCTGCGAGGCGAGCTCGCGACCTACTCCGTGGAGACGCTGCGGCTCCTTGCGGATCATGTCCGTACGCTGCGCGAGGATGGGGAGAACGGGTCGGAGCGGATCCTCGACCACGTGATGCGGCGCCACGGTTTCGTCTCTCTCGACGAGGCCAACCAAAAACTGGGAGCGAGGGTATGATGCGGACTGCGGAGAATCTGGCTGCGGAGGGAAGCAGGGTGACCAAGGAAGAGATCCTGGCGATGAGCCCGGGCCCGGAGCTGAATGGGCTCGTGGCTCAGGAGGTGATGGGCAACGCGATCGTCGAGGACGCCATCTTCGGCCGGATGGAGGGAATCCCGGCCGAGGGCGGGAACGTCTGGGGTCCCGTGGAGCCCTATTCCGAGGACATGGCGGCTGCGGAGAACGTGGTGAACGTCATGATCGAGCGGGGCTGCGAGGACGCCATCTACTGGGCGGACTTCGGCAATGGCCAGTTCACCGAGCCCGAAGCGATCTGCAAGGCGGCTCTGCTCGCGCTGCTCGAGAACACGGAGCAGCTCGAGTCTGCAGTGCGGAACATCTTCGAGGAGCCGGACAAGGCGAAGGCGTAGAGCCGGCCGCGGCCCAGCGGGGGCGGGCGCTCGGGAGCGCCCCCCTGCAGCTCCTCATGCGCGCTTGCGCAGCTCGCGGCGCATGATCTTCCCGCTCTCCGTCTTGGGAAGGCTCTCCGCGAACTCGATCTCGCGCGGATACAGGTGCGCCGCGTAGGAGTTGCGGACCATGTCCTGGATCTCCTTGGCGAGATCGTCCGATGCGCTGTAACCGGTCTTGAGCACGATGAACGCCTTCACGATCTCCACGCGCAGGGGATCGGGTTTCCCCACGGCGGCGACCTCCGCCACGGAGGGATGCTTCATGATCGCAGCCTCGACCTCGGCGGGGCCGATGCGATAGCCCGCGCTCGAGATCACGTCGTCGTTGCGGCCCTTGTAGAAGAAGTATCCGTCGGGGTCGATCGCCGCGAGATCGCTCGTGCTGAACCACTCTCCGCCGACGAAGCAGCTCTGCCACTTCTCGGGCTCGTTCCAGTAGCCCTTGCCGAGGAAGTACGGGTTCTTGCGCACCGCGATGATTCCAGTCTCGCCCTGCGCCAACTCGTGACCGGTGTCGTCGACGACACGCACGTCGAAGCCGGGAAGCGGGTGCCCCATCGACCCCGGCTTCTCGGGTACGAAAGGATAATTCCCGAGGATCATGCCCACCTCGGTGAGGCCGTACTGATCCGAGATCGAGACGCCGAACTTCTCGGCGAACCACTGCGTCACCTTGGGATCGAGGTACTCGCCCGCGGAGGTGAAGCGGCGCGCCGCGATGCGGGAGCGCTTCGGTAGCTCGTCGCCCGCCGCCATGATCATGCGATACCACGTCGGGGCCGCGGCGAAGTTCGTGACCTCGTAGCGATCCATCACCTGGTACCACGTCTCGGCATCCATCCGTCCGCCGTAGAGAAGCAGCGACGCGCCCATCGTAAGCACGCCGGTTCCGACGGTGAACAGGGCATAGATCCAGCCCGGATCCGCAAAGCCCCAGAACATGTCGTCCGGCTGCAGGTCGAGCGCATAGCGCGAGAACGGCAGCGTGAACATGGCGCTGCTCTCGGCCACCATGACGCCCTTGGGCCGGCCCGTGGTGCCCGACGTGTAGTGCACGACGAGCAGATCGTCGGGAGACTTCTTCACCGGCTCGAAGTCGCGCGAGGCGAGCGACATCTCGTGCCAGAAGTCGCAGTCGCCTGCACCGAGCCCGCGCTCTGCTCCGTCGGCCGCGACCGTCACGATCGTCACTCCAGGAAGACCGCCCGTGATCTTGTCGAGCTTCTTTCGGTTCTCCGCATCGGTGACGAGGACGGTGGCCCCGGAGTCCTTCACCCGGTACTCGATCGCCTCGGGGCCGTATGCGGTGAAGACGGGGACGTCGACGGCGCCGGCCTTCCACGTGCCGAGGAAGGTGATGTAGTTCTCGACGGTGCGTGGAAGCAGGCGCGCCACGCGATCTCCCTTGTTCACGCCGAGCGAACGCAGCACGTTGGCGAAGCGCGAGGTGAGGTTCTTCATCTCGCGGAAGGTGTACTTCTGCTCGCGCCCATCGGGCGAGACATAGAAGATCGCCACCTTCTTGGGGTCGGCGGCGTGCCGGTCGATCGCCTCGTGCGTGATGTTGAAGTGGCCCGCGGATGCCCAGTCCAGGTGCTCCCGCATGCACCTCTCCCAGGTGAAGTCACGGTACACGTCTTCGAGGCGGAGACTCTTCTGCGTCATCGGATCCTTCCTCGTGTTGCGGCCACGAGAGGCCAATATCCATGGAAGGAGCGGGCTGTGCAAGCGAAAGCCGAGCGGCGCGGCGAACACGCGCACTCGCTGCAGCTCATCTCGGTGCCAGGCGAAGGGCGCCGTCGAGTCGGATGGTCTCCCCGTTGAGCATGGGATTGCTCACGATCTGCTCGACGAGGAGCGCGTACTCCTGTGGCCTGCCCAGCCGCGCCGGGAAGACCACGTGCTGCCCGAGCGGCTCACGGGCGTGCTCCGGAACGGCGGCGAGCATGGGCGTCTCGAAGACTCCGGGTGCGATGCTGCACACGCGAATCCCCTGGCTGGCGAGGTCGCGCGCCGCGGTGAGCGTCATCCCGGCTACGCCCGCCTTCGATGCGCCGTATGCGACCTGGCCGATCTGGGCCTCGAAGGCCGCCACCGACGAGGTCGTGATCACGACGCCGCGCTCGCCCTCCTCATTGGGC
>CAZOTO010000034.1:0-24474 GCA_964582775.1 uncultured Myxococcales bacterium | reverse complement strand
CTGATCTTCTTCATCGTGACGACGGTCTTCGTGGAGGAGCCTGGGATCGACGTCGTGAAGCCGGATGCCGTGGTCGACGCGGACCTCGAGAAGACGAGCATCATCCTCGCGATCTCCGCCGACAACAAGGTGGTCTACGGGGGACGCGAGGTCGGTGTCTCCGGCGCAGGAGCACGGGTGCGGCAGATCCTGCACCGCGACGAGCTCCCGGTGATCATCCAGGCAGACGCGAGCGCGGATCACGGCGTGTTCTCGGACCTGTGGAGCGCGGTGAAGAACGCCGGCGCCAAGAAGATCAGCCTGTCGACGCGCAACGACTGAGAGCGGTACGGATCCATGGAAACCCTTCGATTGTCCGATTCTCGTGGCGATGTCCTGCGGTCGCTGTTCGCGGGGGCGGCGTTTGCGTTCGCGCTGTTCCTGGTGATTGCGCTCGCCCAGATGATCGGGGTCGTCTCTCCTCCGAGTGACGGACTCGAGGAGACCGTCGTCGCCTTCCAGGCGCCGGAGGTGATCGAGATCGAGCAGGAGGAGGAGCCACCGCCGCCCGAGGAGGAGCCAGAGCCCGAAGAGCTCGAGCCCGAGCCGCCGCAGCTCTCGCTCGATCAGCTCGACATCGCGCTGCATCCGGGAACCGGAGGATCCCTTGCGGGCGACTTCGCGTTGCCGTCCATTGCCTCGTCCCACTCGCAGCGCGATCTCGGAACCGAGGACTTCGTGGACTTCTCGGACCTCGACCAGGTCCCGCGTCCCATCGGCGTATCGGGCTTCAACTTCCCGCGCCGTCTGCTGAGCAAGAAGGTCTCGGGGCGCGTCATCCTCCTGCTCAAGCTCGACGAGAAGGGCGAGGTCATCGAGGTTCGCGTCGGCGACTCGAACCTGCCGGACTTCGACGACTTCATCGTGGGCGAGGTGCGCGGCTGGCGCTTCACCCCGCCCACGAAGCAGGGTCTTCCGGTGAAGGCGCAGGCCCGTCTTCCCATTCCCATTCACATCAACTAGGTGTCACGATCATGAATCGCTGGATGCATCTCTTTGCACTCGTACTCGTGCTCGCGGGGGTCTCTCCCTTCGTGGTACGAGCGGACTCCACTCCATGGAGCGGGGCGAACGTACTCGACGATCCTGCGTGGAGAGCGCACTTCCTCGGAACCTACGGCGTGCTGTCCGGTGCGGAGCCCGAGATCCGTGCGACGGAGCGGGAGATCCTGCGCGAGGTGATCGAGCTCATGAAGGTGGACACCCGCGCGGCCGCGGCGATGCTCGAAGGTCAGGTCACCGCGGATAGCAGTGCGTCCGTCGACTTCATCCTGGCGAACCTGCAGTTCCAGAACGGGGCGCTCGACGCGGCGATGAAGCGCTACGAGGCGGCACTGGCGAAGTTTCCCGATTTCAGGCGAGCGCACAAGAATCTCGGCTTGCTCGAGGTGCAGAAGGGGGACTACGCGGCGGCCATCGTGAATCTCTCCAGGGCGATCGAGCTCGGAGATCGAGACGGAAGGAGCTATGGGCTCCTCGGCTATTGCTACATCCACGCCGAGAAGTACGTGGCCGCCGAGCAGGCCTATCGCAGCGCGATCCTGCAGCAGCCGGACACGCGCGACTGGAAGCTCGGCCTCGCGCGCTCCCTCTTGGCGATGCAACGCCACAAGGAAGCGGCGGCTCTGTTCGGGGAGCTCCTTGCAGCGAACCCGGAGGATACCGCGGCGTGGATGCTCCAGGCGAATGCGTTCCTCGGGCAGGACGATCCGATGGCCGCGGCGGTGAATCTGGAGGCCGTGCGGATGATGGGCAAGGCGGATACGCGAAGCCTCGTGCTGCTCGGTGACATCTACATGAACGCCGAGATGCACGATCTGGCGCGCAGCGCCTATCTCGAGGTCGTCGAGCGCGACAAGAGCCGGACGCAGTTCCGCGCGGCGTCCCGAGCGGCTGGACTCCTGCTACGGACGCGGGCGTACGAGGATGCGGGGAAGATCCTTGCCGCGATCGGTCGCACGTACCAGGGAAAGCTCTCCGCGGACGAGGAGCTCGAGCTCCTCACGCTGCAGGCCAGGCTCGCGCGTGCGCGAGGAGAGTCGGCAGAGGCGGCGAAGATGCTCGAGGCGATCGTCGCTCGGGACGGCACCCGTGGCGATGCCCTGCTCGAGCTCGCGTCCTACCAGCGCAGTGCAGGTGCGCCCGAGCGTGCACTCCTGCTGATCGAGCGTGCCGAGCGGATCGAGGCGTTCCGCTATCCGGCGCTCCTCGAGCATGCACAGCTCCTGGTGGACGAGAAGGACTACGGCAAGGCGGCGGACGTGCTGCGCAAGGCCCTACAGATCAAGTCCGAGCCGCGCGTCGAGCAGTTCCTGGCTCGGGTCGAGCGGGCCGTGCGACGCTGACGCGCGCGAGCGAGCACATCCTCAGCGGGAGGCGACCTCCGCGGGCATGCGAACGGTGCGCTGATCGACGGCCTTCGTCGTCTGCATCTTCCACGGGAAAGGACGCGCGACGCCTGGCTTCGTAACGACACCCCGTAGCGCCATCTCGAGATGGGACCGCGCTGCAAACGGTTCGCGCATCGGATCGGCCGAGAGGCGGATCTGCCCCTCGAGCAGCGCATGCGAGCTCGAGGCCGTGGCGTTCTCGGGCATCTCGACCCATTGGCACCATCCGACCGGAACGCGATAGCGGATCACGAGCTCGCGGTCCGCGCGCTCGCCCGCGACACGCTCCAGTGTCGCGGTGGCGGGACCCTCCAGCGCGATCACACGAATGCCCTGGGCATGGAGGAAACGCCGGATGGCGTCCTCGTCCAGGATCCACGTCTCTCCGACGGTCGCGTCGCCGCTGGGCTCGAAGATCTCGGGGCCGGACCCGTGCTCGAATCGATGCGCGAGCAGGTCGGCGATCACCTTCTCCGTGGATCGCGAGATGCGCGCGTCACCGACGAAGATCTCAACCTCGCCCGCACGTTCGCGCCGGACCTCGTACGAAACGTCTTCCGCGAAGAGAGAACCCCTCTCGCCCGGGCGCTCGAAGGTGAGGCTCACGTCGTCGTGACGCTCGCGCAGCGGTCGTCCGCTTCCGTCGACGGCGAGAACGGTGACTCGGGCGGTGTACTCGAGCCGCGTCGTCTCGTGCTGTTCGCGTGTGGCGCCGCGTGACGAGGCCACGGTCGCGGATTCGACGCGAAGCGAGAGCACATGGACGTCGCCTGCTCGAAGCGGTGGACGGAGCTCGACCGGATCCGCGCCGAGTCCGGGCGCAGCCCCGAGGATCGTGAACCCTGTGAGGGTGAGAACGGCAAGGCGAGAGCTCTTCATGGCGATCTCCTCGTGCGATCCGAGGCCTGCCATCGGCGAGATCGCGTGCGCCCTTGACGCGCCTCGTGCACATGCGCGCCGATGTGTCTCGCGTGGCCCGTGCCGGTCACGGGAGCGCGCTCCTCTTCGCATCGTCGTCACGAAATCGCCCCAAACTTCTCACGGGATCGTCGCCCACGCGAGCGGATCGTCGTCTAGCATCCCGCCGGGTGACGGGATCGGATCCGCACCTCGATCCCGTGTAGCGCGCGGAGGAGGCACGGCCATCGAAGCTCGATGGAGATGCTCCCGCGGCATCGACCTCGCCGCGAACCCGAGCACGACCTTTGGCCCTCTCTCCGGGACGAACTCTGCAGGAGCGCCATGAACACCGCTGCCTTCCGCTTCCCTCGCACACGCGTGATCGGGATCTCCCTTGCGTTCCTCGCGATCGGCGTCGTGCTCTCCGTACGCCCGGCGCATGCGCAGGAGAAGGTCGAGGACGTCTTCGGAACCTTCGGGACGACGAGCGTGGTGAAGGACGCCGGTGACGAGTCCGCGCCGCCCGAGCGCAAGGCGGGCGAGGGGACGATCCGCGGCCGGGTGTTCGATGCGCAGGGGGCGTCTCCGGTGAAGGGCGTCACCGTGATCGTGAAGTGGCCCGCCCCTGCGGGCGGGGGCTCGGCGAAGCAGGAGGTTCGTGTCACCGATGCCGACGGTGCGTTCGAGATCGCCTCGATTCCTCCGGGCAGCTACGACCTCACGTTCGTGAAGTCGGGCTATCGGCAGTCGACGATGACGAATCTGGTCGTGCGCGCCGACGAGATCGCTCGCGCGGATTTTCCCCTGCAGCCGATCGCCGCGGAGACGACCGAGGACGTGCTCGATCTCGAGGAGTTCGTCGTCGAAGCCGCAGCCGTGGGGGACATCCTCGCGGAGCTCGAGCTGCGCATGGATGCCGACGAGCTCCTGAACGTGATGAGCGCGGAGGATCTCTCGAAGTTCGCGGCGGGGGACGTGGCCGAGGCGCTCAATCGCGTGGCCGGCGTGAACGTCGTCGAGGGCCAGTTCGCCATCATCCGCGGGCTCGAGGATCGCTACAGCAGCACGCTGTACAACTCGGCTCCCGTGCCGAGCCCGGATCCCGACAAGCAATCCGTGCAGCTCGATCTCTTCCCGTCCGACGTCGTGAGCAATCTGCTCGTCGCGAAGACGTTCTCGGCACGGCATGCGAGCAACTCCGCGAGCGGCTCGATCGACATCCTCACGCACGACTACCCCGAGAAGATCGTTTTCTCGCTCTCGGGCGGCACCGGCTTCAACGCGAATGCGCGCGATCGCTTCCTGGAGTTCGAGCGCGGATCTCCGGTGGGATCGTACTCGAGGAAGAAATCCGACACGATCGAGAGCGATTTCGGCGGGTCGCTCGCCGGCCGTTCGACCATTCTCGGGCGCGAGGTCCGCTTCAAGCTGGTGCAGAACCAGGAGATCGACTATGCGACGAGCGAGGGCTTCCAGGAGGATCGGGAGCCGAAGCTGCCGCAAACGATTCCGTGGCTTCTTCCCCCGCCCATCGTGCAGTCCGGAGATCTCTCGCTCGGCGAGCTGAATCTCTCCGGCGGCCGGTTCGATCTCACGACCAGCGAGCGCTCGGAGCAGACGCTCGGCTATGGTGCGATCGGCTTCGATCTCGATCGCGAGGGGAACCACGCGATCGATGCCTCCGTGTTCTTCACCCGCAGGAACGAGGATACGGTGCAGTGGAAGGAGAACGGTGTCATCCCCGGCCTCGACTACGCGGGCCTGGCGGCGCTGCAGGGCATGGGCGCGCTCGACAACACCGGTCCGCTCTTCTCGTCGTTCGCGGATGCCGCGACGCGCGGATCGTGGATCGCGCGCTCGATGCGGCAGGGTGCGGACGAAGGCGCGACGCGAGGTGCGCTCGTGGTCACGAGCTTCGCAGAGAGCAAGTCGTTCGAGCGGGAGCGCGAGCTCTGGCTCACCCAGGCGAACGGAGACCATCGCTTCGACGCCGTTCCGGGGCTCCACGTCACGTGGGCGGCGAACCGGTCGCGAACGCGACAACAGGAGACCGCTCTGGGGGCTCGGTACTTCTACGAGCCGGACGACGAGTTCCAGATCCCGTCGGAGCTTCCTGCTTCGGTGGATGATCTCGGACCGGGACGATATGCGATCCAGGGGAGGGGGATCGTGTTCAGCGCCAACGAGATCGAGGAGCGCCTGCGCTTCGGTCGTCTGGACGTGGAGTACGAGGCCCCGCTCCTCGAGAGCGTCCTGCTCAGGGGCAACGCCGGCCTCTGGGTCGAGAAGGCGGAGCGCGAGGTGGGCTCCGGCTTCCTCGAGGCGCCCGTCGTCAACTTCGCGACATGCTCGAGCTGTGCAGGCGTGATCTCGCAGTTCGCCATCTACGGCGACACGCCGCAGGGCCTGGGTCGCACGATCTTCGACAACCTGGTGCCCGCCGGGGAATCGTTCTCGGGGGTCCGCAACACCACGAACGAGTCGAACCGGGAGATCGATGCCTGGTACGTGGATGCCAAGGCGACGCTCTGGGAGCGGATCGACGTGCTCGGCGGGCTGCGCTTCGAGAAGATCCTCATCGAGTCGCGAAACGATCCCTACGTGATTAACCCCTCCACGGGCCAGCCCTTCGTCGTCCTGGGCGGCCCGCAGATGTATCCCAGCCGCTATCTGTTCTTCGATCGGCTCGACAGCCCGGGGGAGGGCTTCGTGCTGCCGGGAACGATCTACAACGACGAGATCCTCGGCATCGATGTGCCGGTCGATCCCGCGACGGGCTTCGTCACGTTGAGCGATGTCGCGTCCATCGATGCGCTGGTGAACACCGAGATCGACGAGCGCAAGGTGCTTCCCTCGTTGGGCCTCGCGCTTCGTCCCCTCGAGGGCTTGAGCCTTCGCGGTGCCTACTCGCAGACGGTGGCGCGTCCGTCGTTCCGGGAGATGGGCTACTACGTCTCGGTCGAGCCCGGAACGGACGATCGCACCGTCGGAAATCCGCAGCTCACGCTGTCGGAGGTCGAGAGCTGGGATCTGCGCGTGGAGTACACGTGGGGCGAGATGGGCGATCTGGTCGCCGCGAGCGCCTTCCGCAAGAAGATCGACGATCCGATCGAGAGCATCATCGTTCGCGATCCCACGAACCTCGAGGACTCCGGTACGGCGTTGTTCCGCACCTTCTTCAACAATCCGAACCAGGCCACGGTGCAGGGCATCGAGGTCGAGGCGCGCAAGAGCCTCGACTTTCTCGGTGTCGAGCTCCTGAAGTATCTGTCGGTCGGGGGAAACTACACGCTCATCGACGCCGAGGTCGGGCGAGGCGAGGCGGAGCTCGCGCGCGCGGCGGCGTTCTTCGGAACCGCGAGCGGTGATGTCGCCCGCTTCTCCGGCCTCGAGCGCAAGCGCCGTCTCTTCAACCAGCCGGAGTGGATCGGCAACGCGGACATCAGCTTCGATCATCCGGATTGGGGAACCCGGATCACGCTCGCGCTCTTCGCGATCAGCGACGTGTTGGACGCGGCCGGCGTCGCCAGCATCGGTCCAGATGGAACGGTGCGCGCCTTCACGCTCGATCGCTACGTCGACGCCTTCCTTCAGCTCGATCTCGTCGCGAGCCAGAAGATCCGCACGCGGTACGGTGATTGGACGATCAAGCTCAGCGTGAAGAACCTCACCGACAGCGTGCGCAAGATCCTCTACGACCCGTACCAGACCACGCACGACATCGAGGAGCGGGCGGTGCGCGTCGGCCGGGACTACTCGTTCTCGATCGGATACTCGCTGGAGTTCTGAGCGGAGCGGCCGCCTGCGCTCTCCGTGGCCCGGCAACGCCCGGCGTGGCGCCGTTCGGTGCGGCGCCTGCTCCCTTGCGGGCCTGGCCCCTCCGTCCGGACCCACGCCCCCGAAGGTTCACGATTCCTCCGCCAAAACGTGACGGGAACGGAGCCGGTACGTAATCGCAGCCGTCCACAATCCCTTCGTCGCAAGAGGACCGGTGCCTGGCTCGGCTCGCGCGACGAATCCGAAACCCACCCTATGAGGCAACTCGACATGAAGAAGAGAACCATCACCACAGTCGCGGCGGCGCTGCTCGGATTGGCCGGCAGTGCGGACGCGCAGACGGTCGTGAACACCGACGTCGTGGCTCCCACGACCTGGTGCAATGCGGCAAATCCGGGTCCGATCATCCTCGACGGGGCGATCTTCGTGCGCGACGGCGGCGTGCTCACGATCCTTCCGGGCTGCATCGTCCGCGGGCAGCCGCGCACGGCGGCCGTCGTCCCCGGGGTCACCACGGGTACCCCGGGAACATTGATCGTGACCCAGACGGGGATGATCAAGGCCGAGGGAACGAAGAACAGCCCGGTCATCTTCACGACCGCCGCTGTGGACAACAACGCCGACGGCATTGCGGACGATGACGACAGCAACGGCTTCAAGGATGCATGGGCGGCCGGCGACCTCTTCCTGGACAGCGATCCGCTGGATGCACCGCTGGCACCGCTCGACAAGGCGGGCCGGGCCAACGTCGCTCTCTGGGGCGGCGTGGTCATCCTGGGCAACGCGCCGACGAATCTCGCCAACGCGAGCGGCGTGGGATTTGGCAAGGGAATCATCGAGGGGCTCACGGTCCCCGGCTTCCCGGGTGCGTACGCGACGTACGGCGGAGAGTTCGCCCACGACAACTCGGGCGTGCTGCGGTACGCATCGATCCGGCACGGGGGCGACGAGATCGGGAATAGCAACGAGCTGAACTGTCTGTCGATGGGCGGTGTCGGCGATGGAACCGTGATCGATCACGTCGAGTGCTACACGAACTTCGACGACGGGTTCGAGTGGTTCGGCGGGACGGTCGAGGGCTCGCACCTGGCGTCGTTCTACATGGGCGACGACAGCTTCGATCTCGATCAGGGCTACACAGGGGTTGGTCAGTTCTACTTCGCGATCCAGACGTTCTTCAATCAAAACAACGGGTCGAACTATGGTTCGGCCTCGGGAGATCGCGCCACCGAGTTCGACGGCGACGATTCTGGAAACACCAGCGTGCGGGTGGGCGACGGCATCTGCTGGCCGTTCTCCGCAGCCGACGTCTACAACATGACCGTGATCGGCTCCACGCCTCCGGGTGCGAATCCGGCGGTGTCTCCGGCATCCGCGAATCTGGGGATCGTGCTCACGAACAACTACGCGGGCCGGATCGCGAACTCCATCGTCGTGAACACGGGCACGGCGCCGGGTCTCTCGATCCCGCTCGGCAGCTCGGGCTGCTCGGCGGCCGGTTTCACCACGCACACGAACGTGACGGCAGGCCGCACCGAGGTGGTGTCGACCACGTTCGCCAACGGCGCGGCGCCGACGGCGGGTTCGATCGAGGAGACCGCGATCCTCAACGGCAACGCCACGGCGGCGCTCCTCGGCGGCACGGCGAACTCGGTCTACCAGATCGGGTTCCAGGGCCTGGTGAACGCGGACGCGACCTTCGATCCGACGGGCAACGCGGCGGGCAAGCTCGATGCGAGCCTGAAGGCGAGCCCGATCAACCCGCGGCCGAAGCCGGGGATCGTCGGTGTGGGTCTTGGCATCGCGCCGACGCGACGCGTGCTCGACTCGAACGCCAAGTATCGCGGAGCCTTCCCTGCCTCCACAAACGTCGATCTGTGGACCACGGGCTGGACCGCGCTCAACCGCGGGGGGCTGCTCGCGAACTGAGCCTCGATGACGTCCGGGCCGTCCGTCCCATCCGGGCGGCCCGGATCCCGAGGCCTCGCGGCCTCACGGTACGGATCGAAACGACTCACAACGTCAAGACAACAACGTGATCAAGGAAGGGGAATCGAAAATGAGGAAAGTAATTCTCTCGGTGGCCACCGCGGCATCGCTCGCGCTCTCGGCCACGCTCCCGGGTGCCGCACAGGCGGCACAGATGATGGTGGCGGGCTGGGACTTCTCCCAGTGGCAGATCCTCGGGGTCAACTCCGTCGACGGTGCGACGCTCACCAACACACTCAGCGCGAACTTCTCGGACATGGATCCCAACGGAGTGGGCCTCGAGTCGGCCGCGTTCGGGACGATGCACATGGATGGGCAGTTCGGATCCTCGCAGGATCCGCTGGACTTCTCGTGGAACGTGAACAACCAAGCCCACGCGCAGCTCGTTGCGAACGACTTCCAGCAGTTCGATCTCGGGAACCACAACCGGCAGTTCAACAGCGCGGATGCGAACGTCTCCGTAGACGAGGGCGCACAGCTGGGCAATGTGGTCGCGGGCATGGAGCACGGCGGGGAAGCCCGGGACGTCGTGTTCGCAGCGAACCTCACGAGCGTTCCCGAGATTGGGCAGGATTGGTGGGTCAGCTTCGCGGCGATGCTGGGAGGACAGCTGCAGCCGAGCTCGATCGGCATCGAGTTCTCGACGGATGGCGTGAACTACGCGCCGGTTACCACGGTGGCGCTGACCGCGGTCGATACCCGCTACCAGGTTGCCCTGGGTGCGACTCCCTCGGACACCGCGTACGTGAAGTTCGTGCTCGGCTCCAATGGCGTCCAGCTCTTCGACGGCGTCGCCATCGTGGCCGATGTCACGATGCCGGTCGTCCCCGAGCCGGCGACGGGTGCGCTGCTCCTGTCCGGCCTGGCGGCCTGGGGCCTCGCATTCCTGCGACGCGCCTAGTGCACGAAGGGAAGAGGAAGTAGATCGGAGCCGCCATCCTTCGGGGTGGCGGCTCCCTCTCGTTTCGAGGAGAACCGTCTTGTACCGAGCATCGATCGCACTCGCCCCCGTTTTCTTCCTTGCCCTCGCCGTGGCCGTGCCCTCGTCCGGCCATGCCGATGGGGCGAAGGGGCACATCACGCGCGATGTCCCCGAGCACCACGCCGAGGACCGGAGCGCGGCCGCGGTGACCGCGGATACCCTGCTCGAGAACGAACGCTTCTGGCCGTGGCGCGTGACGCTGCTCCGGCCGTGGAAGTCGCTGCGCGCCGAGGCCACCGGCGTGCTGATCCGCGTGGAGCCCGAAGGCGTGGCCCGCATCGACTTCGGCCGCGACGGCGTGCACGAGGTTCCGATCTCCGGGACGGATCTCGTCGAGCGGACGAACGGGGTGCGGATGGGCGACGAGAGCAAGCTCGCGCCGAACCTGGTTCGCTCGCTGGCGCCGCGGCTCATCGATTCCGCGGCCGTTCCGCCGGGGCCGCTCGGCTTCGGTCCCGTGATGGAGGCCGATGCGCTGCTCTGTGTCATTGCCGATCCGCAGGCCGAGAGCTTCGCTGCGCTCGCCGCGCAGCTCGCTCCCCTTCGCACCCGCGCGAAGCTGCTGATCGTGCTCCTCCCCATCGGGGACGTGGATGATCCCGCGCTCTACGAGAAGCTGCGGGCGCTCGGGTGGCCGGTTCCGTTCGTCTACGACCACCTCTCCGAGAGCTATGCGCACTCGATCCTCGCGGATGGGATCGCGCGGCCCGCGGTCGTCCTGCAGACGCCGGAGGGTCGGATCTTGTTCCAGGACGAATGGTCGAGCGACGCGATGTCGAAGCTCACCGCTGCGATCGACGCACACGTGAAGAGCGAGCCCGTGGCGAGCCGGCCTGCGGACGACGGGTCGCGTGCGACCGACGCTCCGGATTCACCGTCCCTTCACTGAAGAGCGTAGGACGGGGATCCTCGCGGCGGCTCGTTCTGCGAGAGCCAGCCGACGTCGCGGTGGTCGAGGTACGTCCGATATTCCTCGCTTCCTTCGAGGCGCACCTCGACGAGCGCGCGCTCGCAGTACCACGAGACATCGATCGCCGCGCGACTCAGGTCGAGCGTGAGGACGATGCTCGCGCGCCGCAGCGCGCCGAGGGTTCGCGGGACCGACGGACCGCGGAGCACGGCCGAGACCGTCTTGCCCGAGGCGAACGCGGTCTCGGGTGCTTCGGTGAGCGCGCTGCGCGCGTTGTCGAGCCAGACGAGGATCGGGCGATCGGTTCCCGCGCCGTTTCGAACCCCCGTCTCGACCGTGACGCGCAGGCTCCCGATCGGTGTCTCATCGGCTCCGAGTCCGGGCGCGCGATCCGACCCGAACGGCACGGGCGAGTACGAGGAGGATCCCAGGATCCCCCTCGAGCGAAGCAGCGGCTGCGCCGCGAGCGCGATCGCCGCACCGGTACACGCGGCGACGATTGCGATCGCCATGGATTTTCCACGAGTGCTCATTGCGGCCCGTAGTATAGTGCGAAGCGCGGATGAGCCACGAGACACCCCCTTCGAACGAGCTCGCGCGCTGGATGCGCGACGTCCTGCGCATGCACGCGGCGGCGCGGCGCAAGGCGAAGGAGGAGGTCGTTCACGATCTTCGCGTCGCTCTGCGGCGATGTCGATCCGCCGCGCGCTGTGCCGAAGAGATCGATGCGGATCCCGCGTGGAAAGAGCTTCGGGATCGCTCGAAGCGTCTCTTCCAGAACCTGGGCGATCTGCGCGACGCGCAGGTGCAGATCCTCCTCGTGGACTCGTGGAACCTCCCTTCCGATCCTGCGCTTCGGGCCGTGCGAGCGGAGCTCCGGCAACACGAGAAGAAGGCGAAGGCGCGCGCGCTGCGCGCGCTCGAGAAGTTCGATTGCGCGCAGTGGAGGGGGCTCGCTGCGCTCCTTCCCGGGCGCCTCGCGCACATCCGCGAGGATCGCGCATCGCTCGTGTCGATGATCCTCGCTCGCTGGAAGGAGGCGCGAGCGCTCCACCGCGTGGCCGCCAGGGACGACGCGCCGCAGGCCCTGCATGCCGCGCGGATCGGGACCAAGAAGCTTCGCTATTCCCTGGAGGTCCTCGTCCCCGAGATCTACCAAGCGTGGAAGCCTGCGCTTCGCCGCGCACAGGATCTGCTCGGAGAGGTCCATGACTGCGACGTGTTCCAGGCGATGTTCGAACGCGTGGAAGGGCTCGCGCCATCGGAGCGAAGTCGATGGCACGAGCGCATCGCGAACCGGCGCGGTCCGCTCGTCGAGGAGTACCGCGCGTCGTTCTGCGGGCGACGCGCGCCGTGGACGCGACTGCGTGCGGACATCGAGAGGCCCCCGTGCGCGGCGCCTCTCGCTATGCCGGGCGCCGCACCCGCGCGAGAATCTTCGCCGTGACGATCCAGAGCAGCCGTCCGCGGAGCGGCTTCCAGGATTCGACATCGATGCACGCGGCGCCGGCCTTTTCAAGGGCGGTGATCGAGCCGAGTCTTCCGGCACCGACGAGTGCCGCGAGCGCGCGATCGAGCTGCGGTGCGTGGCCGACGCAGAGCACGCGCCGCGCGTCGAGGCGCGAGAGCTCGGCGACGAGCCGGCCGGGAGGGGCATCGGGGAGCAGCGCCTTCGACTCCGCGATCTCGCGTCGCCTCGTGCCGAACGTGTCGGCGGCGATGTGCGCGGTCTCGAGCGCGCGAAGATACGGACTCGAGAGGATCCGCTCCGGGGCCTTCACGATCGCTGCGAGCCCGCACGCCGCATCGCGCGTCCTTCGGACGCCCTGCTTCGTGAGTGGCCGGTCGGCATCGGCCGGACCATCGGAACCGTCGCGATCCACCGCGACGCCGTGGCGCAGCAGCAGCACGCGCATCGCGTAGGCCGCGTCGGACCGGTTCATTCGCTCTGGCCTCGGCGCAGCACGCCCTGTGCGCGCCGTTTGCGCAAGCGGGTGGCCTCCCGGTGGCGGGCGTCGGACCAGTCGATGAGCTGCTGCTGGCTGCTCGCGCTCTTCCTCCCGCGCTCGGGATGGCGCTGCACGTAGGTCCCGTCGGGCTGCATGTCCCAGGCGCCGCGTGGATCCGCGAGCTGTGCGTCCAGGACGAACCGAAGCGTCTTTCGCAGCTCCGGGCTCTCGACCGGAGCCGCGGCCTCCACCCGCATCTCGAGCTTGCGCTTCAAGAGATCCGCCGACCCGATGTAGTACTCCTCGCTTCCTCCGTTGCGGAAGAAGAAGATGCGGGCGTGCTCGAGGAAGCGGCCCACGATGCTGATCACGCGGATGTTCTCGGAGAGCCCCGGAACACCCGGCCGCAGCCGGCACGAGTCGCGCACGATGAGATCCACCTTCACGCCGGCCATCGAGGCCTCGTAGAGCGCGCGGGTGAGATCCGGGTCCTCGAGCGAGTTCGTCTTGATCTGGATCGCGCCGCGCCCGCCCTCCCTCTGGATGCGGATCTCGCGTGCGATCTTCTCGAGCAGCGACGGCTTCATCATCTTGGGAGCGACGAGAAGCTTCTGATACGTGCGTCGCGGCTTGAGTCCGGTGGTGAGATAGTTGAAGAGCTCGGTGCAGTCCTGGCCGACGGCGTCGTCGCAGGTGAGCAGCCCCATGTCGAAGTACAGGCGCGATGTCTCGGAGTGGTAGTTCCCGGTTCCGATGTGTGCGTAGCGCCGTAGACCGTCGAAGTCCTGGCGAACGATGAGGATCACCTTGCAGTGGGTCTTGAGCCCGACGATCCCGTAGGTAACGTGGATGCCGACCTCCTCGAGCTGGGTCGCCCAGCGGATGTTCGCTTCTTCGTCGAATCGCGCCTTGATCTCGACCGCGACGGTCACCTGCTTGCCGTTGCGCGCGGCCGCGATGAGCGAGTCGACCACGCGCGACTGCTCCGAGGTGCGGTAGAGCGTCATCTTGATGGCGCGCACCTTGGGGTCCTCGCTGGCCTCGCGAAGCAGCCGTTCCACGGAGGTGACGAACGACTCGTACGGATGCATCAGCAGGATGGAGCGCTCCTGCCGGATGAGATGGAAGATGCTGCGCCCCTGTGGGAGCTTCGGGTGGTCGATCGGTGCGTGCGAGGGATCGTGGAGATCCGGCCGATCGATGCGCGCGAGCTCCATGAGATCGTGGAGTCCGAGCACTCCGTCCACTTCGAACACATCCGCGGACTCGTCGAGCCCGAGCTCCGATGCGAGCTGTCCACGATGCGCCGCACTCATCTCCGACTCGACGACGAGGCGTACCGTCGGTGCGAGCTTCCGCTCCCGAAGCTCGGTCTGGATCATGGCGAGAAGATCCTCGGCCTGCTCCTCGTCGCGCTCGGTGTCCGCGTTGCGGGTGACGCGGAACAGCTCGCAGCTGTCGATCTCCATGTCGGGGAAGAGCAGATCGAGGTTGTGGGCCATCACGTCCTCGAGCCGCACGTACTTGTCGACGCCCGCGGGCTTCAGGAAGCGCGGGATCCCCGCACCGACGGGAACCTTCACCCGCGCCAGGATCTGCGTCGAATCACCGTGATGTCGCAGCCCTACGAGAAGGTTGAGCGAGAGATTCGAGACGAAGGGGAAGGGGTGCGCGGGGTCGACGACCTGAGGCGTGACGAGTGGGAAGATGTTCGCCAGGTAGTACTCGCGCACCCGCTTCTGCTCGTCCTTCGTGAGCTTGCTACAGGCGACCACGGGAATCCCCTGCTCGCGAAGCAGCTTGAGGAGCCTGTGCAGCAGCTTCTGCTGGCGCTGCTCCATGGTGCGGATGATCCCGTAGCACTCGGCGATCTGCTGCTGCGGCGTGCGGCCGTCCACGGTGAGCTCGTGCAGTCCGGCGCCCACCTGCTGCTTCAAGCCACCGATGCGCTTCATGAAGAACTCGTCCAGGTTCGAGGCGACGATGGACAGGAACTTCACGCGCTCGAGGAGCGGCGTGCGGGGATCCTCGGCCTCGTGCAGCACCCGCTCGTTGAACGCGAGCCAGGTGAGCTCGCGGTTCAGGTACCACTGCGAAGACGACAAATCGATCGCGCTCTTCCTCTCGGGAGCTGGCGGGGAGGCTTTCCCGGCGGATGTCGCGGGAGGAGGTTCGCTCGGGCAGCGATCCTCTCGGGTGTCGGGTTCGGAGATCACGTCGTCCTCGCGATGGGCAGGGCACGACAAGCCCCATCGCAGGAGACCTCCTGCGGGGCGCGTGTCCTGCTGCGCATTATACCTGCCGACGATATCGCAACGAAGGAGTGAATTCGGTGGCATTTCGATGACGAATGGGTGAATCGTCAGAGACGGGCCGCCGCGGTAGTTCGCGGGCCGGAGAGCCGCGGATGGGGGCCGCTATGATCGGGTCACGGCATGCGTGGCCGTGCTCCAGTGGGAGGATGGGTTGTCGGACGTGACCAGGAACCAGCCGCCTCGTCCCGCGAAGTTTGCCGCGATCGACGTGGGAACGAATGCGGTGCGGTTGAAGATCGTCCGGGTGGCGGGCGATGGAACGATCCACCCGATCGAGCAGCTTCGCGATGCGATCCGCCCCGGCGAGGGTGTGTTCGAGACGGGTTGCATGCCGGAGCACGTGCAGGATCGGCTCGTGGCCACGATGCGCCGGTACATGGTCCTGGCGCGCCGACACGATGCGAAGGTGCGGGCCGTGGCGACGAGCAGTCTGCGCGACGCGCGCAACGCGGGCGAGGTCCTCGCTCGCGTCGAGCAGGAGGCGGGGCTCCATCTCGAGGTGATCTCGGGTCTGGAGGAGGCGCGTCTCGTCTGTCTGGGCGTGCTCCATGGCGCTGCGCCGGATCGACGCGCGTTCGTGATCGACGTCGGCGGCGGCTCGACGGAAGTGGCGCTCGCCACGGGAGAGCATCCGGACGAGCTGTGGAGCCTCGGCCTCGGCACCGTGCGGCTCACCGAGATCTTCCCCGCGGACGGAAAGGTGACCGGAAAGCAGCTGAAGCTCATGCGGCGCTATGCGCGCGACGTCACCCGCGAGAGCATCCGGCGCGAGGTGCGCGGTGCGGCGCGGTTCGCGCTGTGCAGCTCCGGGACGACGCGCGTGCTCTGCGCGTATGCGGGGGAGGGGCGAGCGAGCCGGATTCCGGCGGAGCAGGTCTCGTCGGTCGTCGAATCGGTTGCAAAGATGGACATGGAGGAGCGCGTGCGCCGCTTCGGGGACCAGCGCGCCGACGTGGTGGTGGCGGGTGCGGTCGTGTTGGAAGCCGTTGCAGGCCATCTCGAGGTCGAGGCGATCGAGGCGGTCGACGCGGGGCTGCGCGACGGATTGATGATCGATCTGGTGAGGCGCAGCCGCTTTGGCGCCGAGGAGCTGCCCGCACGCGAGAGCGCACTCGCACTCGGTCGACGCTTTGCCTTCGACGAGGCACACGCACTGCAGACGGTACGTCTGGCGCTGTCGCTGTACGATCAGCTCGAGCCGGTTCACGACGCGAACGCATCGGGCCGGGTGATCCTGGAGGTGGCGTCTCTCCTGCACGACGTCGGGTACGCGATCAACCCGCATCGGCATCACCGGCACAGCCAGTACATCGTCGAGCACGCGGGGCTCGCGGGGCTCACGGAGCGTGAGACCGCTCTCGCGGGGCGCGCCGTCCGTTACCATCGCGCGACCCCGCCACAGCCGGGGCACTCGGGTCTGTCGGGGCTCCGCGAGGACGATGTTGCACTCGTGTGTCGACTGGCAACGATCCTTCGCCTGGCGGACGCTTTCGATCGCTCGCGTCACCAGCCGGTGGACGATGTCGAGGTGCGGGTGGAGGCGAAGACGGTCCGGATCCAGATTCGCGCAGCGGTTCCACTCGATCTCGAGATCTGGGATGCCCAGCACGAGGCAGATCTCTTCGCGCGCATCTTCGGGCGCCGGCTCGATCTCGTCGCCGTGCGTACCGACGAGACGATCCCGGTGGCGAAGTGATGCTCCCGAGGGTTTCGAACGAGCCGCACGGCAGGGGAGCCCTCGAGGGGCTACCAGCTCCTGCGCGTGCGCAGCGCCTCGGGGGCGCGAGCTCCCAGGCGCAGGCGATGGCGTAGCTTCGACCGGAGAAGCGAGCCGAGGGTCACGTAGCCGATCTGCAGGATCTCGCGATCGCTCTCGAAGGCCGCGACCTCGTGGAACGCTCCTTCGAGGGCCCTCCGCCACGCCGGGGGAAGCGCGGGGAGCTCGTAGGGAAGCTCGCGCTTCACCGCCTCGTCGATGGCACAGCTCGTGGGCAGGTCGCGTTCCGGACCCGCCGTGGGGGCGATGCGCGGTGAACCCATCGTGGTGTACGTGCACCACTGTCGATCGAGGAAGCCGAAGCGGAGCAGATAGCCGAGCAGCAGCCTCCAGGACATCCTCTCCACCAGCTGGGTGCGCGAGGGCCCCGAGGCCACGGCCGTGCGGTCCAGGTGCAGTACGTCGCCTACGCCCTTCACCGCGACGATCTGCGCACATGCGTAGCCGGCGATCGAGCCGCTCGCGTCGTGTGCGGTCACCAAGGCGCAGTCGAGCAGTCCGACCGGCTCGATGGCCGCTCCGTTCAGGGGCTCGATCTCCAGGAGATCCGTGTAGAGCTGCCCGAGCTCGAGCGGGCGTAGGGTTCGCCCGGGCTGGAGCAGGAAGCGGATCCGGTAGGGTGAGGTCGATTCCATGATGTCGTCTTCGCATCCCTTCGTGGTTCTTCTGCCCGAGAGGATCGTCCCTCGGGGTGAAGGAGCCGTGACGGAAGCAAGACGACTGCGAAAAAACTCTGCTCGGAAAGGGGACGCTGTCGATGGGGCACCGCGATGGTCTACACTGCGAGGCGCCGCAGCGAAGGAGCCCGAAGATGCACGAGAGCGATGCGCCGTCCATGGGCGAGGAGATCGCGAATAGCGTGAGCCACGGCGTGGGGCTGCTCGCGGCCGTGGCGGCGATTCCGGTTCTCGTTCAGTCCGCGGCGGCCGAGGGCGGGGCGGCGCGGATCGTGGGCGCTGCGGTGTATGGGGCGACGCTCGTACTGCTCTATCTGGCTTCGACCGTCTACCACGCCTGGCCCGGAGATCGCGGCAAGCGCATCCTGCGCATCCTCGACCACGGAGCGATCTACCTGCTCATCGCCGGCACGTACACGCCCTTCACGCTGGGTGCGCTCGCCGGTCCCTGGGGGTGGACGCTCTTCGGTGTGGTTTGGGGTCTCGCGCTCCTGGGCATCGTGCTGAAGTCCGTGCGGGGAATCGAATTCCCGGTGCTCTCCACCGGGATCTACGTCGCCATGGGTTGGCTGGTCCTCGTGGCCATCCGCCCGCTCCTCGCGTCCGTTCCCGTGCAGGGCGTGCTGTGGCTGCTGGCTGGAGGCCTCGCCTACACCGCTGGCATCGGGTTCTACGCGGCTCGCCGCCTGCGCTACGCACACTTCGTCTGGCACCTGTTCGTGGTTGCTGGCTCCGCCTGCCACTTCGTCGCCGTCCTGCGGTACGCGGCGTAGCGGGCCGGTTCGATTCTCCACTGCACCGTGGTAGCCTGGCCCGAAGCCTGCCCGGGCCGTGAGGCGTTCCTGGAATGTGTTTTCGGAGGGGGACGCAGTGATGTTTCACGTGAAGCTCTATCTTGCGACGCTCGTCGCGTTCTTTGCGATCGACATGGTCTGGCTCGGCTGGGTGGCGCGTCCGTTCTACCAGAAGCACCTCGGGTATCTCCTGGCGCCGGAGCCGAACTGGGTCGCCGCCGTCGCGTTCTATCTGCTCTTCGTGCTGGGCATCGTGGTCTTCGTCGTCGTTCCGGGGTTGCGGGAGGCTTCTCTCGGGGCGGCCCTAGGGCGTGCGGCGCTCTTCGGTCTGATCACGTATGCGACGTACGATCTGACCAATCAGGCTACGGTGCGGGATTGGCCGGTGATCGTGACGATCGTGGACATGATCTGGGGCACCGCGTTGAGTGTTGCGGTGAGCTACGCGGGGATCACGTTCGGAAGGTGGCTCGGCTAGCGCCGTCGCCGGCCGTTCGCGCCGGACTGCGAGGAGTCGCCCTGCACGCTTCGCTGCGTGGTAGGCTGCGCGTGATGGGCTGCCCCGGGGCGGCCGTGGGAGAGGAGTGGCTCGAATGGAGACATCCATCTTCGTCGCGCGGGTCGCCGCGGTGATCTATCTCTCGGCCGCACTGGGCATGCGCCTCGATCGCGATCGCTATCGGCGGCTCGTCGAAGAGATGGCTGACAGCGCCATGCTCACCTACCTGTCCGGATTCCTCGCGATCGTGATCGGTGCGCTCATCGTCCGCTTCCACGGCGCCTGGAACGCCGATTGGACGGTGCTCGTGACGATCGTGGGTTGGCTGGCCCTCGTGAAGGGCATCTTCCTCGTGGCGTTTCCCGGGGTCTTCCTGCGGTTTTCCCGCTCCCTGATCGAAGGACGCAGCCTCGAGCTCTTCCCCTATGTCGCCGGCGCCTTGGGGCTGGTGTTCGCATATTTCGGCTTCGTGCGCTGAGCGGATGCGGACGCTCGGAGCGAGGCGGTGCGGAGGGCATCCATGAATCGAAGATGTGCTGCGCCCGGGCGGGCCCTCGACCGGGCGCTCGTCGCGTTCTTCCTCGTGAGCATCGCCTACGGACTGGCGTTCAGCCTTCCCGAAGGATTGGGATTCGAGGTGTCGCCGGACAGCGCGTGGCCGCCGCTGCGCTGGCTCCACGCGTGGGCCGTCGAGCAGGAGCCTACGCATCTGGATCCGCCGCTCTTCCTCGTCGCGACCTGCCTCTTCGACGGCCTGTTCCAGGCGCCCGTGCTCATGGCCGTCGTGCATGGCCTGCTGCGCCGGAGACCGTGGGTGCGCACGCTCGGCATCTTCTACGGCGGCGCGGCGATCACGAACATGTACTTCTACTTCTACGGGACGATCCTGGGTCCGACGCCTCCTGCCCATATGGACGTGTACCTTGCCTTCAACCTTCCTTGGCTCGTGGCGCCCGCGCTGCTCGTGCTCCGCCTCCTGCCGGCGGATCCATTCGCCGAGAGCGGGATCCGGGGTACGTCGGCCTCGCGATCGGGATCGGGATGACGAACCGATCGGTGGATTGCCCGGTGTGCGAGGGAACGTCCGTTCGAGACTTCGGGACGGTGGGCGATCGCGCGTACTGGCGCTGCGACGAATGCCAGGCCACGTTTCTCGACCCCGCGCAGCGTCCGACGCGGGACGAAGAGCTCGCGCGCTACCGGCAGCATCGCAACGATCCCAAAGACGCCGCGTACCGGCGATTTCTCGATCGCGTGGCAGCTCCCTTGCTGGAACGATTGCCCGCGCGCCAGCGCGGTCTGGACTACGGATGTGGTCCCGGCCCGGCCCTCGCGGCCATGCTGCGCGAGGCAGGGCACGAGGTCGCCCTCTACGATCCGTTCTTCGCGCCGGATCGCAGCGTCATCACCCGGACCTACGACTTCGTGACCTGCACCGAGACGGCCGAGCACTTCCACCGTCCCGCAGACGAATTCCGCCGGATCGATGCGCTGCTCGTCCCCGGTGGTTGGCTCGCCGTGATGACGGCCTTCCTCACGGACGATGCGAAGTTCGCGGGCTGGTATTACCGGCGCGATCCCACGCACGTGGTGTTCTATCGGGAGGCGACGCTCCGGTGCGTCGCCGAACGCCAAGGGTGGCGATGCGAGTTCCCGGTGCCCGATGTCGCGCTGATGGAGAAGCCAGCGGGGATCCCCGGCGTGTAGGTCTACTTCCCGATGGAGCGCAGGTACCGGAAGTAGTCCGAGTCTGCGCCAATCACGAACGTGACGTCCTCTCCCAGCGTCTCCCGATAGCTCTCGAGGGTGCGGAAGAAGGCGTAGAACTCCGGATCGGACCCGAACGCCTCGCTGTAGATCCGCGTGGCCTCGGCATCGGCGCGGCCGCGAATTCCCTCGGCCTCGCGCTGCGCCTCGGAGCGGATCCGTGCCAGCTGCCGTTGGGTCTGTCCGTCGATCTCCGCGGCACGGCCCAGTCCCTCCGATCGGAACTGCTCCGCGATGCGTTGCCGCTCGGCAATCATGCGCTCGAACACGCGTTGCTGCACGGCCTCGACGTACCCGACGCGCTTGATGCGGATGTCCACCAGCTCGATTCCATACTCGGGCATTTGCGACTGCGCCTGCGCGAGGATCTTGTGCATGAGCTCCTCGCGCCCGGTGGTGACCTCCTGGAGCAGGATCTCCTCGTCTTCTTCTCCAGCGATCTGCACTCGCTGCAGGTCCTCCTCGGAGACCGCCCAGTCCTTCGACCGCACGATCTCGACCAGATCCGAAGCGGAGATGAAATCGCGAACGACGGAATCGAGGATGTCGCTCAGCCGGAGCTGCGCACCCCGCTCGTTCTGTACGCGCTGCATGAACACGAGCGGATCCGAGATGCGCCAACGCGCCGTCGTGTCGACGGAGATGAACTGCTCGCCGCGGGTCGGAATCTGGTTCGGATCCCCATCCCAGGAGAGGAGCCTGCGGTCGAAACGACGCACTTCCTGGATGAAGGGCAGCTTGAAGTGCAGGCCTGGCTCCGTCACCGGATCCCCCACGGGTGCGCCGAACTGGACGATGACCGCCTGCTCGATCTCGTCGAGGGTGTAGGTGGATGCCGAGGTCAAGGTGACGACAACCAGCAGGCCGACCAGGAGAACCGTGTGGCGTGGACTCATGGCTTCTCTCCCTTCTGGCTGGGTCGAGGGTCGTTCGCCGCGGCAGGAGGCCGGACCGGGAGCTCGAGTGCGCGCCGGTCGTCCATGTGAAGAAGGGGGATGGGCGAAGTCGCATTTTCGTCGACGACGAGCACGCGCCCGATCCGCGGTAGCACGTCGTCGATCGTTTCCAGGAAGAGTCTCTGGCGGGTGACCGCAGGTGCATCCCGGTACTCGGTGACGATGGCCTGGAAGCGCTCGGCTTCACCGCGAGCGCGGTTCACCCGCTCGGCCGCATAGCCTTCGGCCTGGGCGATGGTCTGTTTCGCCTGACCCTCCGCTCGCGGTACGACCTGGTTCCGGCGCTTCTCGGCCTCGTTGATCAGGCGCTCGCGCTCCTGTTCGGCTTGATTCACCTCGTTGAAGGCGGGCTTCACCAGCTCCGGTGGGGTTACGTCCTGCAGCTCGATCGTCCCGATCTGTACGCCCATGCCAAAGGAATCGAGGATCTCTTGCAGCTCGACACGAGTCTGCGTTGCCACTTGGACGCGCTTCTCGGTGAGCACGTCGCTGCCGAGGCTATTGCCCACGATGCGCCGCATGACCGCTTCGCAGATGTCGCGAATCGTGGCCGACGGATTTCGGACGTGATGGAGGAACCGGTCCGGATCGGAGATGCGGTACTGCACGACCCACTCGACGTCGATCACCTTGAGGTCTCCGGTGAGCATGAGCGACTCGTCTCCATAGGATCGGGACTTCTCGTAGGGGTCGCGATTGCCGGACGAAGTCGTCCGGAAGCCGAACTCCTCTTTCAGTACCCGCGCTGTCGGAACGAAGATGGCCCGATCGATGCCGAAGGGGAGCTTGAAGTGCAGGCCAGGCTGGCGGATGGAGACGACGCGACCGAAGCGCTTCACGACCGCCTCGCCCTCCGGTTGCACGGTGTAGATCGACGTCCACAGCCCCACCAATACGACCAGGGCGAGCAGGCCGAGCGGGAGCAGGGGGCCGAGGTGGCGTAGGTCGAGGTTCTCGATCCGGCTCAGGATCTCGTCTTCCATGGATCGAGGGCGGCGTGGCGAGCTCATGGCGTTCTCCCGAAGCGGAACGAGGCAGGCGCTCGACTGTAACCCATCCGGTGCCGGCGTTCGCAGGAGATCGGCGATCGCGGGAGCGCGCGCGGCAGGGGCAACCACCGAAGTGGCGCAAAGCGAGGGGGCGGGCTATCCCTCTTCCACGATCGGACGCTCGTCCGACTGCGGCGAACAACAGGGCCCCGCCGATTCGCCTTCGACGATTCGCTCTTCGATGTGCTCCGTGGGGTCGCGCCGCCAACGATGGCCTTCTCTCTCCTCCCTCCTTCCGTCTCTGTTGTGTGTCGTGTGGGCTGGAAGCGTACGGACGTGCTGCACGGGTTGGACCCTGTGCGCATGGCGGAGAACTCTGTTCATGTCTACCTCTGTTTCTACGGCTGCGGCCGGATTCGGTTCCTTCCGGCTCCACGAGTCCCTCGAGCGCGGCATTCGCGCGGCGGGATTCGAGAGCCCTCGTCCCATCCAGCTCGGGACCATTCCCGCGGGTCTCGAGGGCCGCGACGTGCTGGGGCTCGCGCAAACCGGTACCGGCAAGACGGCGGCCTTCGCGCTGCCGCTGCTGCACCGGCTGCTCGCGACACGCGTTCGCGGACCGCGCGCATTGGTGCTCGCGCCCACCCGGGAGCTCGCCACGCAGATCGCTCACGAGATGCGCGATCTATCGAAGTTCACGCCCCTGAGGATGGTCACGATCTTCGGCGGTGTGTCCATGCACGGCCAGATCCGCGCGCTGCGCGAAACGCCCGACATCGTCGTGGGCTGCCCGGGCCGGGTGCTCGATCTGGCGGAGCAGGGAGTCCTGAGGCTCGATCGGATCGAGACCCTCGTGCTCGACGAGGCCGATCACATGTTCGACATGGGATTCCTTCCCTTCATCCGCAGGATCCTCGAGCGATTGCCTGCGCGTCGGCAGAATCTGTTGTTCTCGGCCACGATGCCGCGTGAGATCCGGCGCTTGGCGGATGACATCCTGCGCAACCCACACGTCGTCGAGATGGCGAGCTCGGCGCCGGCATCGACCATCGACCACTCGCTGATGTGGGTGGCAGAGGAGCGCAAGCACGCTCTCCTCGAGCGGGTGCTCGCCGACGACGGCTGTACGTCGGCCATCGTCTTCACGCGCACCAAGCATCGGGCGCGGCGTCTCGCCGAGCAGCTGTGCAAGCAGGGGCATCGCGCAGTGGGGCTACAGGGGAACATGTCGCAGCCCCAGCGGGATCGCGCGATGCGCGGGTTCCGCTCGCGTCAGTTCGACGTCCTGGTGGCAACGGACATCGCCGCGCGCGGCCTCGACATCAGCGCGGTCTCCCACGTGATCAACTTCGACGTGCCGAGCACGCCCGAAGCGTACACGCACCGCATCGGGCGCACCGGGCGCGCGGAGCGAGAGGGCGTGGCCTGCACCTTCGTCACGAGCGGTGATCGCGGCTGGGTGCGTGCGACCGAGCGCATGATCGGAGCGCCGATCCCGCAGCGCCGGATCGAGGGCTTCGATCCGGGTGCGCCGGCGCCAGCCGTGCGGCCGATTCCTGCCGGCGTCAGCCGTTCAGCAGGCGGCAGGCCTGGTGGACGAGATCGAGCGTCGACTTCTCGTCCTGCAGGATCGAGCGCAGCAGCCACTGCGTCTCCGGGTCGTGGTCGAGGCGGTCGGCCAGGTCGTGCAAGGGGCGCAGAAGGGCCTCGGGGTCGGGAAACTGCGAGGTGAAGTCGAGCAGCTTCTGCGCGTCGGAGCGATTG
>CAZOTO010000033.1:0-25144 GCA_964582775.1 uncultured Myxococcales bacterium | reverse complement strand
ATCCTTCATGGGGCGCACGGGTGCAGAGGCCCGTCGACTGCCTCGAGCCCTCGGGACCGAGCTCGCTTCGATTGCGAATCAACCTGCGCCGCAGACGGAGACGAAGACCGAGCGCGCCGAGCACGATCATCCCTTCCCGCCGCGGTGTCGATCCTCGACGCGCCACTCGTCAAGGCTTCCTCTCTTGACACGAGGGGCGTCTGACACGGGTGGGGACGCGCGCCACCGGGGAGCGTGCTCAGAAGAGAGTCTGAAGACCGCCGACGCCCAAGGCGGCGACGATCGGGGGTGCCCGACTGCCAGCGCGATCGATGCCAGAACGATGGACGGCAAGAATACGAGCGTGGCCTCGGACTCGGAGAAGTCTAGTGGAAGAAAGAGGCTGAGGAGCTGAGAACGCCCATCGGGCGCACCCAGGGATCCGCACGAGGGAGAGAGCGCTCGCGATCAGCGCTCGCGCCGGGACGCGGGCGGCGCACCGTTCGCATCGACCATGGGGTCTTTCGCGTCCGGCGGTGCATCGTCCTCTTCGAGCGCAGCAACGATGGGGGGCTGGATGGCGCCGGCCGACGGGCGGACGGCGGCGATGCGCGTGACGATGGGCCGGCGGTGCACGACGATCGATGGCACGCGCGCGAGGAGCGCGATCGATGCGGCCCGCCCGCCGAACGAGACGAGGAAGAGCAGGTGGTAGGCCTCGGCACCAAGGGACAGGTGCTGGAGCATCCAACCGCCGAGAAGCGATCCCACGAGCATCGCGCCGGAGTTCGCTAGGTTGTACACGGCGAGCAGGCGCAGGCGATTCGGTCCGTGCGCGACCTCGAAGAAGAGGAGCTGCACCGAGAGCTCGTAGGCGCCCCACGCCACTCCGGCGAAGAGCTGCAGCGCAAGCAGAACCTCGAAGCGATCGGAGAGGATCCACAGCGCCGCGAGGGGCGACACGCCCCAGCTCGCCAGTCCGAGCAAGCGGCGCGCTCCGTAACGGCGGATGAAGTCACCCATCCACGGCAGGAGCGCGGCTCGCGCGACGAAGGCCGCAGCCGTGAGCGCCACGAACTGTCCGTACGAGAGCTCGAGCTCCTTCAACATGTACGGCGTGAAGAACGGCGCCGAGACGTGCACGCCGAGCTGCATGGCGACGAGGAACGTGAACAGCCGCCCGGTGGGCCCCGACACCATCTGGTGGACGAGGTGCGTGCGCGGAGGATCCTCGCCGAGATGCGCATCCGGATGGACGTCCGTCTGTCGCCCGAGGAAGTGCGAGGACACGAGCCGCGCGAAGGCGGCGAGCGCGAAGAGCGAGCCGAAGCCCGCGAGCGCGAGCCCCTGCGACGCGCTCCACTCGAGGAGCACGCCCGCCCCGATGAGCGTCATCAGCAGCGCGAGCTGCGTCGACCGCGTGCGCTGCGCGAAGAACGGCCCGCGGATCCGCACGGGGATGAGCGTCGCCATCCACGAGTTCCAGGCGGATGCACACGAGAACCCCGCGGCCCAGTAGATCGTCATCGTGGCGAAGAGCACGGCCAGGGGAAGGCTCCCCTGCATGGCCCCGAAGACGAGCGGCGCGAACGTCATCGCCTGCAGCGCCGCGCAGGCCGAAACCCAGCGTCGATGCGAGCCGAGATGACGGACACCCGCCGGAGTGATGAGCTGGAGCGCCGCGCCCAAGACCAGAGGCGCCGCCGCGAGAAGGCCCGCAGCGACCTCACCGTGCCCGAGCGCGAGCGCGAACGCCGGGACGTACGTCTCGCCCATGCCGACCATCGAGGCATGGGCAACGCCGTCGTTGACGCTCGATCGCAGATCGCGCCGCAAGCGCTCGGGATCGCGCGGCTCGGATCCGTTCATCGCGGCCTCTCGCGAAGACACGCGACGAGCGTCGCCGACAAGAGATCGGCGAGCGCGCGCAGCCGCGCGGGATCGCGCGCAAAGCGCTGGTTCACCTCGAGCTCGATGCCGAGGTACCGCTCGTCCGAGAACACACGCCGCAGCGCTGTGGTGAGACCGTCCGCGCGTCCGTGATAGGGGTAGTTCCGGCGGACGCGCAGCGAGGAATCGGCCGCGCGAAGCCGATCGCGCCAGCGGGCGCAGAAGGCGCGCTCCGCAGCGCGGCGGGGATCGTAGAGCAGCCCGAGGTCCGCGCGGCGCCGCTCGCCACCGAGCACCGGCGTGAAGCTGTGTACGGCGACGTGGACGGCTCGATGGCCCGAGGCGATCGCACTTCGCACCTCGCGCTCGACGCGCGCGCGATGCGGCCGGTACACGCGCTCGAGGATGCGCTCGCGCTCCCGCGCGCCGAGGTCTCGCGTGTAGCGCGAGAAGCAGCGCGGGTGATGCTCGGAGCGATTGGCGTCGACGAGCAGCCGCGTGGCGCGATGCGCGACGAGGGGGGCGCCCAGGCGCTGCGCCATGCGCATCGCCACGTCGAGCGTGCCCCGATCGTAGCCGCGATGGCTCGCGAGCACGCGCTCGGCGCCCGCAAAGCAGTGCGCCCAGCGCGGCGGCACGGCATGGCCGCCGTGCTCGCAGCTAAGGACGAGGCGCAGCGGGCGCACCGCGGAAGAGCTTGCCATCGGCGAGACAGGTGCAGAGCTCACGGTAGACCTCGGCGATCGCGTCGCGCGAAGGCGCGGACCCGAGGCGATCGAGGATGCGACGCGCGAGCGGCCCTCGATCGAGGACGAGCGACAGGACCTCGCGCGCATCTTCGTCCATGCCTCGGCGCACGGCATCGATCTCGAGCACGCTCTGCCAGAGCTCGTTCGCCCGGCAGGGAAGCGCACCGCGATGGCCGAGCGCGCGGGCATAACGCTCGTCGACGACGAGCGCACGATCACCGTCGCGAACGACGTCGAGGAACGTGCGCACCAGGTCATCCGTAGAATGAGAGCGCTGCTCGCGCGCGCTCGTCCACTCCCCATTGGCGAGCGCGCGCACGAGCGCCACGATCGCGCGAGCGATCGCGACATCCGACCGCGGGCATTCGGTCACGTCGAGCACGCGGATCTCGATCGCGCCGCGGTCGAAGCGCGCAATGCAGCCGCGCGCATTCACCCACTCGTGACGCAGGATGCCCTCGGGATCGAGGCCCTCGAGATCGTCGTAGATGCCCCGCAGCAGATCCTTCTGGTACTCCTCGGGGGTGAACACGGGCTCGGGAATCACCCGCCCCGACACGCTCGGCACGCGCTGCGCATTCCTGCGGTAGTGCTCGAGCCGGGTGTCGAGCGAGCCGGTGATCCGCCCATCGGCGACGGGCGAGCTCGCGGCGAGCGCGGGCAGGAGGGGAAGCGCGAAGCGGATCGCGGCGTGCAGCCGGCCGAACTCTTCGGCGTCGGCGAAGGGAAGATTCAGGTGCACGCTCTGCACGTTCGACCAGCCGTGGCCGCGGCAGTCGAAGATGCGGTGGAAGGCCTCGTACACGGGACTGTACTCGTGGGTCCACAGCTTCGTCTCCCCGAAGGGGTCCATCCACGGATGCATTCCTCCCGGCATGAGCTGCGCACCCAGGGAAGCGAGCTTTTCGTTGATGTACCGGACCTCGGACTGCATGAGCGACTCGAGTCCGTCGAGCGAGCCCCGGGGGCCGTTCGTCTTCAACTCGATCACGTGCAGCGCGAGCTCGTTCGACCAGGCGATCTCGCCGCGCTCGATCTCGGACTCGTACGCGCCGACCTCGGCGTGGATGAGCGCATCCGAAATCGGACGGACCGCAAGCGTCTCGCGATCGACGATCATGTACTCGACTTCGACCCCGATCGCCTCGAACAGATGGAGGGGTTGGCGGCTCATGATCTCGGCCCGCTGTTCCCCCGCGCATCCAGCCGCTTGCGGAACCAACGCATGATCTCGAGGTAGAGCTCGTCTCCCATCAGATCGTCCTCGTAGCCCGCCTCGATCGTGGGGTTGTCGTTCACCTCGATCACGAGCGCACGGTCGCCCGCCTGTTTGAGATCCACGCCATAGAGCCCGTCGCCAATGATGCGAGCCGCGCGCACGGCGAGATCGATCACGTTTCGCGGGACGGCATGAAGAGGCAGATTCTCGACCTTTCCGTAGCGACGCTTGCCCTGGTTTCCGGTGGCGACGATCTGCCAATGCCCTCGCGCCATGTGGTACTTGCACGCGTAGAGCGGCGCCCCGCCCAGGATGCCGACACGCCAGTCGAAATCGGACGGCGCGTACTCCTGCGCGATCGCGAGCTGCGAGGACTCGAGCACCTTTGCGAGCTTGTCGCGGAGCTCCTGCGAGGTGCTCGCGCGCACCACCCCCTGCGAGAAGGCGCTGTCGGGCTGTTTGAGCACGCAGGGCAGCCCCACCTTGCGCTCGATCATCTCGGCGTCGCCCGCCCCCGCGATCACGGTACGCGGGCAGTCGATTGCGTTTCGGGCGAACGCCTCGGCCAGGAAGACCTTGTTCGAGCAACGCACGATCGAGTCGGGATCGTCGATGACGACCAGCCCCTCGGCCGCGGCGCGGCGCGAGAAGCGATACGTGTGGTGGTTCACGAAGGTGGTCTCGCGCAGGAAGAGCGCATCGAACTCGGCGATGCTCGCGTAGTCGTCGGGCTCGATCACGGATGCGTCGATGTCGAGCTCCCGTGCCGCCGCGATGAACTTGCGGATCGCACGCGGGTCGGAGGGAGGCTCCTTCTCCTCGGGATTGCACAGGATCGCCATGTCGTAGCGGAACACGTGCCGGCTTCGGGAGCGCGGACGGCGCTCCAGGTATTCGCGCGCACACGTCACCACGAAGTCGCGATGGGTCTCGGGAATCTCGCTCGTCGCAACGAGCCGCAGCCGCTCGAGCTCCCATGCCTCGTCCAACGAGCGCACGAAGCGCGCACGCAGCATCGGCGCAGGAAACTGGTTGAACAGCGCCAGGCACAGCCGGTCGTAGCGCTTGGCCATGTTCTTCCCGAAGTAGATGCTCAGCTCGAACGTCTCGCCGCGCAGGTGACTGAGACTCCTCTGGATGAGCTGTTCGAGCTCGTCCGACGCCAGGCGGATCAGGTGCGGGATGCGCAGATCCTGCAAGGTCGCCACGGACGGAAGCGGCCGGTGCCCGCGCGCGAGCGCCAACAGGGACACGTAGTAGCCGATCGTCTGGTAGCCATACGCGCGGCACAGATTGAACACGGTGGCGCGCCGGTACTCCGAGAAGCGCGCGTCCGTGAGATAGGAGCGGGCAGAGACGACCTCGACTCCCGGGATGTCGAGCGGCCAGCGATCGGGATTCTCGACGACGACCAGCGCTTTCATTCAGCGCCCTTCGCTCCTCTGGTGGACGGTTCGACCAGCAGCAGATTCCCGTCGTACGTGAGCACGCCGAGCATGATCGCGCCGATCAGGCGATCGAGTCCCACGCTGTAGTGGTGCTGCTGGAAGGCCGGGTTCTCTCCGTAGGGATCGGCGACCCACACCTCGCGGGTCTCGTGATCGTAGTGATAGAGGACGACGAAGTGGCCCATGGGATCGCCGCCGATATCGTCGTAGCCGGCGCCGTCGGACAGCTCGCGGGCACAGCCGTAGAGATAGGTCGCGCAAAGCCCGACCAGCAGCAGCCGTCCCCGGCGAAGCTGGTTGCGGATCAGATCGCGGGAGAGCTCGCGAAACTCGAGCTGTCCACCCAGGTCGAGGAACTCGATGTACGCGTCGATCGCGCGCCGCAGCTTGGATGCACGCTTGACCTTGGCGCGCGCGCGCAGCTTCTCGCGGATGTCGCCCGCGCCGGGATCAAACCACGTCGGATCGAACACCTGCAGGTTGTAGGTGTAGAGCTTCGCCCGATAGCCACGGCGCAGCGCATGACAGGCGAGCAGGACCTCGAGCGTTCCACCCCCCTCGACGGGGGGCACCTCGGCGATCACGCGTTCGAGCTCGATCGGGTCGCCGTACGCGCGATAGAGCGCGTGCAGACAGGTCGGGCCGCAGGTGGAGTCGTCGGGCTGGGCGAGGATGTCGAGCACTGCTCGCTCCTCGTGTGCCGGATCGATCGCCTCGGCAACCCCCTTCGCGGATACGGCTCCCCCCTTCGCCGCAGAGGGCGTCGTCGCTCCGCCCGGACTCGCGCCCGGATTGCCGCGTCTGTTCACGCGGGGGATCGTAGAGACACCCGCCGTGAGGCGCTAGCAGCCGGTGAACTTCGGCGCGCGCTTCTCGAGGAAGGCGGCGATTCCCTCGCGTCCGTCGGCCGTGCGGGTGAGGTCTGCGATCGACCGCGCCTCGGCATCCATCTGCGACTCGAGCTCCGAGGTGAGCCCCGAGAGGAGCAACCGCTTGGCGCTGCCGAACGCGCGGGTGGCCCCTTGCGCGAGATCTCGCGCCAGTGCGGTGGCCGCGGCGAGCAGCTCCGCGTCCGGGACGACACGGTTCACGATCCCCCACTGCGCGGCCTCGGCGGCCGAGAGCATGCGATTCGTGAGGACGAGCTCCTTTGCCCGCAACGGGCCCACCAGCCGCGCGAGCGTGTACGTAACCCCGCCGTCCGGCGACAGACCCGCGCGGGTGTAGGCCAGGGTGAAGCGCGCGCTCTCGGCCGCGAGCACGAGATCCGCCGCACACACCAGGCTCAAGCCGGCCCCCGCCGCCACGCCGTTCACGGCCGCGATCACGGGCGCATCCATCCGCGCGAAGCGCGACACCCCCAGGTGCAAATAGCCGGTGATCTCCTTCAAGAGCGCCGGCATCGCGTCGCCCGCGGCGGCGAAGCTCGCCAGATCGCCACCGGCGCAGAACGCCTTGCCGGAACCGGTGAGCACCACCGCGCGCACGCGCGGATCCTCGTCGCAGCGCAGCGCCACGTCGGCGTACTCGCGGGCGAGCGCGAGGTCGATCGTGTTCGCGTTCGCGGGACGATCGAGCGTGAGAGTGGCGACGCCGTCCGCGATCTCGAGCCGAAGCGAGGATGCACCCATCGCCGCGCGTTCCCGCTCAGGCCTTGCCGCGGCTGGCGCACGCGCAGGCCGAGCCGCCGTGGCCGCTGGAAGGAGTCGCTCCGGGCACGAGCGCTTCGAGCCGATCGATCGCGTGCACGGGCGGGTTGTCGCCCTTCATGAGTGGCGCGATCGCGGAGAGGACCATCCGCTGCTTCTCGAGCGAACTCCTGCCCTCGAACGCCTTCGACACCACGCGAAGCTCGAAGTGCGCGCCGTTGGCGCCGACCTCGACCTCGGCGTCGGGAAGGGCACCCTGGATCGCCTGCTCGATCCTGCGAACGGTCTCCTGCGACGGGGCTCCGATGTGAAGATGCATGGACGAACTCCTCTCGAGTGTTCTCGACGACGCCGAATGGTGTCGCTAGTAGCGGGGAATGGTGGGATCGACCTGGCAGCACCAAGCGTCGATGCCGCCCTCCAGGTTGTAGACGTTGGTGAAGCCCATGCTCGCGAAGTGCTCCGCCGCGGCACGGCTGCGTCCGCCGTGGTGACAGAAGAACACCATGTGCACGTCGCGCGGAAGCTGCTCGATCTGCTCGGCGACGTTCTGATCGACGAGCACCGCGCCCTGGATGCACGCCTTCGCCGCTTCTTCCGGCGTCCGGACGTCGAAGAGCGGCATGGATTCGCCGGCATCGAGCCGCGCGCGCAGCTCCTGGGGTTGGATCGACTTCACCTTCGGAACGTTCGGATTGTCGATCGTGATGCGCAGGCCCTCGGGCGTCTGCACCGCGTCGAGCCGCAGGCCATGCGCCCGCGACGCGGAGTCGCGATCGACCAGGATCACGAATCCGTTCGTCTCCACGCGCAGCTCGCCCCCCTGCGCCGGGCCGAAGCCGAGCCGGTACTGGAAACGCGGGCTCACCTGCAGGTGCAACGTGTCGACCTCGGAGCGCGCTCGCGCATCCGAGAGCAACGGCACGCACGCGTCCGTCACCGCGATGTCGGGAGCCTCTGCACGCGGGGCCTCGAGTCCGAGCACCTCGTAGATCTCTGCGTTCGCGTGCATCTCCTGCAGGATGTCGCAGCCGCCGATGAACACGCCGCGCACGTAGAGCTGCGGGATCGTCGGCCAGTCGGAGTACTCCTTGATCCCGTTGCGGATCTCGGGATCGGAGAGCACGTCGTAGGTCTCGTAGTGGGGGATCAGGTGATCGAGGAGCTGCACGGTGCGCGCCGAGAAGCCGCACTCGGGCGACTGTCGCGTGCCCTTCATGAACAACACCACCGGGTGATGGTGGATCAGCCGCTCGATCTGCTCGCGAACCTGGGGGGTGAGGCTCATCGTGGGAGGACTCCTGAGTGGGGTTCGCTCGTCCGCCGCAGGAGCATACGAGGGGCGTGAACCGCGTCGTGCGAACCAGGTGGTGGGGCCGGATTCTATCCCAGACGCGAACCGCCCGCCGCACGCGGTGCATCCGCGGCGCGCCCGGGAAGAGCCCCCCGGCGGAGCTTGCACCCGAGGCCTGCGTACCCGAGCATCGCCCCCACACATCGTGGAGTGGGACGGATGGCGACCTACCTGAACGTGGACGAGGCCATCTCGCGGCCAGGGCTTCGACTCGTGCTCTCCGTCGGTGTTCCCGGCCCGTGGGGCGAGAGCGCGAAGTACGTGCTTCAAGTGAAGCGCATCCCCTTCGAGCGGGTGGCACAGATCGGTGGCGGCGAGAACGAGGCGCTTCGACGCTGGACGGGACACGACAATGCGCCCATCGCCGTCTACGACGACGAGCGGCCGCGCGCATCGTGGACCGAGATCCTCTTCCTCGCGGAGCGGCTGGCGCCCGAGCCCCCGCTGCTGCCGCGCGATCCCCGGGAGCGCGCACTCGCGCTGGGCCTGTCCCATGAGATCTGCGGCGAGCACGGCTTCGGCTGGACGCGGCGGCTCATGCTCTTCCACGACATCCTGCACGCGAGCCCCCCTCCCCCGCCGGAGTCGCTCGGAGCGACGAATCGGCTCACCGCGAAGTACGGCTACTCGGAAGGCGCGGCCGCGGCCGCGCCCGCCCGCGCAGCCGAGATCCAGCGGATGCTCAAGGATCGGCTCCACGAGCAGCGCAAACACGGTTCGGTGTACTTCGTGGGCGACCGCCTCTCCGCCGTCGATCTGTACTGGGCGGCGTTCGCCGCCCTCGTCGCACCGCTCCCCCCGGAGCACTGTCCGATGCCCGCAATGCTGCGCGGGGCGTACACGCTGCGCGATCCGGTCGTGCTCGAGGCGGCCGACCCGGTCCTGCTCGAGCACCGCGACCGCATCTACCGCGAGCACCTGTCGCTACCGCTCGACTTCTGATCCGCCGGCGCCGGGGGCTCTCGCGCCATACGGGACGGGAAGTGGCGCTACGGGCGCCCCGAACGGCGCGCACGCGTGCGCACGGTGAAGACGCCCTCCCCGGTGAGGATCGCCCCCCGACCGAAGAGCCGCCCCCGCTGCCAGTTCGACAGTCCGAGCTCGGGCCGTCGCAGCGCGTACTGCCCGTCGACCCAGCGCGTGAAGCCGTCGCCCACGAAGGGCGCGTCGATGCGCTCGTAGAAGCGGCGGTGCTCGGCATCGTCCTCGCTCACGAGCGACACCACGAACCGCGGGCTGTAGCGGTGGAAGAGATCCACTGCGCCGTCCACGTCGTCGACGATCACCAGGCTCACCTCGGGCGTGCGCTCCCACTCCCACTCGTGCCCGAGATCGGAAACGTCGAGCGGCTCGGCCTGCGGCTCCATGCGCTCGCCGTCGGCGCGCGCGACGGGAATGCGCCGGTCGAAGAGCTCCGCGGGGACGTACGGCGTGCTGTCGCGCACCACGTGCAGCTTGAAGCCCTGGCCGAGGCGCGCGCCGGCCCGCTCGAGTCCATCGAGCACCGCGGGCACGAGATCGCGCGCGCGCGATCTCGGCAGACAGCACACGTTCGCCGTATTGCACACCTTGCGATCGAGCGAGGCCGCCACGACGTCGGCGAGCTCGTCCGCACGCGCGGTCTCGCCGGCGACGACCCACGCGCCACCCGTGCCGTGCAGGCTCACGGGCACACCGGCGCGCTGCGCGATGGCGCCGAGCGTATCCACGGCGGGCCCGGAGCCACGCGCCACCGCGAGCGCGAGCCGGGAATCCGAGAACAGCGCCCAGCCCGCGGCGTGCTCCGCGCTGTCGACGAGCACGGCCGCCCCGTCGGGCAGCCCCGCCTCCGCGAGCGCGGGCTCGAGCGCGCGGCCGAGGACCGCGCGCGCCGTGCGCAGCGCGTCGCGCCCGATGCGAAACACGACGGTGTTGCCTCCGCGCAGCACGCCGGTGGCATCGGCGAGCACGTTGGGCCGGCCCTCGAAGACGAAGCCCACCACGCCGAGCTCTGCGGCTACGAGCTCCGCGCGCCATCCCTCGTGCTCGACGGACTCGAGCACCCGGCCGCGCAGGCTCGGCGCGGCGGTCCAGCCGCGAAGCCCCTCGATCATGCCGCGGCGCAGCTTGTCGTTCGCCTCGAGTCGCGTCGTCGAGCGGCCGCGCGCGCGCGCATCCTCGACGTCCGCCCGATTCTCGCGCGCGATCGCCTGCCAGATCTCTTCGGATTCGAGCCGTGCGGCGAATCCCTCGAAGAAGCGCGAGATCTGCGCATCCGACACGGAGGCCATCCGAGAGAACGCACGCACCGCGCGATCGACCGCTTCGGCCGCCACGCGCCGCTGGGGCGCCGGAACGTGCAGCAGCTCGCCCGTCGCCTCGACCGCGAGCAGCGCATCGCCCGGACGGAACTGCGTGGCGAGCTCCTCCGACACGCGCACCACCCGATCGCCGCCGATCAGGATCGGCGTACCGGCCGTGAGCTTCTCGATCCGTTCGAACATCGGTGTCCTCGAGGCGATCCCCTGCCGGACGAGCTTGGCGCCAAGCGCAGGGAGGCGCGAAGATCCCACATCCCCCCCGGGGAATCGACCCTACGATTTCACGCTGCGGAAGCCGAGCAGCCGCGAGATCGTCGCGCCAACGGCGGACTCCGCCCAGCGCGCGAGCCGGCGGATCGCGCGCAAGGCGTCCCCGCGCCCCGACCAGTGCGAGCGCACGATGTCGGGATGCACGTGATTGACGACCCGCGAGAGCGCCGCCGCCAGCACGACCAGATCGTCGAACATCCCGAGCGGCCCGAACAAGACCTCGGGCAGGAGATCGATCGGCGAGACCGCGTACGCCACGCCGAGCCCCGCCACGAGCTTGGCGCCGATGGAGACCTGGGGATCCCGGACCAGCCTCGCGAGCAGCACCACGAAGTCCGGCCCGAGAAAGAGCAGATCCCACACGCCCGTGCCGTCGTTGGGATCCGCGCGGGTGAATCGGCGCCGCAGGCGGTCGTACATTCGCCGTTCGCGCCGCGTGAGATCGATCTCGATGCGCTCGTCCATGCGCCGTCGCTCCCGGGGGAAGAGCTTAGCGCGCACCCGGCGGAGGAGTCGCCTCACGCGGCGCCACGCCGGATTGCGCATGACTCGCCGCGGGAGCCGCAGACTTCGCGGCGGCTCCGATCCCGAACATCCGCCCGAGCACGATGGCCACCGGCCCCACGAAGGCGGAGAAGAGCGCTCCCATCTTCGCCTCGCCACGAAGCTCCAGATCGGCGTAGGCCGCCGTCGACACGAAGAGGGCCACGGTGAGGCCCAAACCCGCGATGAGCCCCGCCATCGTGAGATCGCGGCGAAGCATGCCCGCCGGCAACGGGAAGCCGAGCCGCGCCGCCAGCGCGCCCAGACCGAACACCCCGAGGCTCTTGCCGATCACGAGACTCCCCAACACCAGCCAGGTGAGCGGACCGATCGCCTCGAAGGTGACGCCCGCATTCGCGAACGCGAAGAAGAACAACCCGAAGTCGACGAAGGGCTTCGTGAAGTGCTCGAAGTCTTCGAGCGGCGCGCCATGACCGTGGGCGCCCGAAGCATCGGCGGGAATCGGCGCTGCGGGGTCGACATGGAGAAGGACGGAAGGCTTCCTCGCCGGCAGGAAGGGCACGACGAAGACGAGCGCGAGCGCAGGGTGCATGTTCGCCAAGACGAGTCCGGTCCAAGCGAACGGACCCGCGCCGAACACGTACAGCGGCCAGCGCCGGACGTCCAGGCGGCGCATCGCGAACGCGATCCCCATGCCGAGCAGCGCGAGCCCGAGCCAAAGGGGCGCCGGCGGATGCACGGGATTGCCGTAGAACACCGCGATGATCACGAGACCGATGCCGTCGTCCACGATGGCGAGCAGCAACAGGAAGTCGATCGCGGGGTGGCCCTTGCCGTAGACGGCGCGCGCCACGAGCCACGCGAGCGCGATGTCCGTCGCCGTCGGGATGCCCCAACCGCGGACCACCTCGCTCCAGGGATGGGTCTCGGGCGTGTAGACGCCGAGCCAGTAACACAGCCACAGCCCCCCTATGAAAGCGAGCGCCGGACCCGCGACACCGCCGAGTGTCGCGATGAGCGGATTCACCGCCTTGCGGATCGGATTGAGGCTGCCGCCGGGCAGCATCGCTTCGGTGATCTCCTTCGTCGCCACCCCGAAGAAGAACACCATGAAGATGTCGTTCACCAGGAAGTGGAAGGTGAGCTCGTGTCCGAACACGGACAGGTCGCCGAACGGCTTCCAGTGCAGCAGGTGCTCGTAGGCATCCGGTGCCACGTTCGCAAAGACGAGTGCCACCACGACGCCGCTGAGCAGCGGAACCGAGTACTCCTGCAGGGTGCGGATCAGGCTTCTCGACGGGGCAGCGTTCATCCCGGCTCCGGTGGACCGGTTCACTCTACCGCGAACATCGCGCCAATGCTGACCGCACCGCGGAGGGGTCGTCTCTGCGTGACGCGCGCGTGACGCCACGGTGAGGGGGCGATGCGGCGCATCCGCTTCGACGATGTGCGTGGCGCGCCCGGCAGGACTCGAACCTGCGACTTTCAGCTCCGCAAGCTGACACTCTATCCAGCTGAGCTACGGGCGCGTGAAGCATCGGCTCACCCGCGATCGGCTCCGATTTCGTCGGCCGGCCGGGCGGCGAGCGGGGGTGGACCTTAGCAAACTGGCGGAGAGAGTGGGATTCGAACCCACGGTACCTTTCGGTACACACGCTTTCCAAGCGTGCGCCTTCGACCGCTCGGCCATCTCTCCATCGAATTCGTAGAGGTGGCGGAGAGGGAGGGATTCGAACCCTCGGTGCGGGTTTTGCCCACACACTCGCTTAGCAGGCGAGCACCTTCGGCCACTCGGTCACCTCTCCGGAGCCGGCCATGATGCCCATCCGGGGGTGGGTTCACAAGCCCCGAAGGCGCCGAGGTGGATCGCAGGGATTCCCTCCCGCTCTTTATCTACTTCTTGCCCCCCTCGGACATCGTCGCGCTTCGGATGCGAGGCAGCGGGTTTCTCCACCTTGGGGAGACCTGACCGGCCTCGATCTGACAACCACCGTCCTCGCGGGATTCTGGGTGTCGGACAACCGCGGGCTCGACATCCTGGTGAACGGAAGCTCCACGGGTCAGACGAACTCCGGGGCACACACGTCGCTCCCCGGAGCGTTGCCTGCCAACGCGTTTTCGATCGGGGCAGCCGATGGCCTGCAGGCGGGGCTCAACCTCATCGAGTTCGAGTGGGGCAACGGACCCGCCGGAGGCGCGAACAGCCAGTATCCCAATCCGACCCATGTGCGCATCGAGTTCACGAGTGCGACATCGACGGCCGTACCGGCGCCTCCCGCATTCGCACTGCTTGCCAGCGCGTTGGGCGTGCTGGGCGTGCGACGGCGACCCCGCCTTCGTCGCTAGCCCGCTGGCGTCGAGCCCCAGGGACGTGAGCCCCGACGAAGAACGGTCGCCCGGGATTCCCTCGAGGGCTGGCGGAGAGGGAGGGATTCGAACCCCCGGACCCCGCGAGGGGTCTGCGGTTTTCAAGACCGCCGCCTTCGACCACTCGGCCACCTCTCCGCACCGGCGATCCATGGGTAGCAAACCCAGCGCGGGCAGCGATGGCGGGGCGCGAGGCTAGTCGACCGTGAAGGTCATCAGGTTCGATACACCTCCGCCCGGGTTCGCGACGGTCAGCAGGAGGACTCCCGGAGCCGTGAGATCCGCAGCCTCGAACCACGCCTGGAGCTTGTGCTCGGAGATGAAGATCGTCGTGCGCTCCGCGCCGCCCACCCGGACCTTGGCACCCGGCACGAAGCGGTTGCCGCGCACGGTGACCAGGAAGGGCTCGGATCCCGTGGGGGCGATCCGCGGGTTTCCCCCCGTGATCTGCGGTACTCCGCCCGGATCGGGCAAGGACCCGGTCAGCGAGAGCAGCACGTCGTTGAGGACGGTCGCCCCGGGGATGAGCGCGTTGCGCGGGCCGATGAAGGCCGCGAGGGTGCCGTCGTCGGAGACCCGCGCGGAGGGGATCCCGTAGGTGCGGACGAGCTGTCCGTTCGTGCGGCGCGAGACGAGCCGATTGGTAGGGACACAGCCCGCGGGCGCACCGATGCACGTGTCGCGCACGACGAAGATGCCACCGTCGTACGTGATCGGGTTCGTCTGGAAGAGGCTTCGATCCTCGGACGCGAGCACGACGTAGCGCCCCGAGCTGCTGACGTCGGTGAGGTGCATGGAGAAGTCGTAGACATTCGTGCTGGTTGGCTGCCCGTCCGCCTGCACCGAGAGCAGCAGATCCGTGGGCGTGCAGCCGGCCGGAGCCCCTGCGCAGGTATCGCGCAGGTAGGCTCGCCCCATCGTGGGCGGGTTCTCGTTCCCGGGCAGGGTCGGGTCCGTCGAGCGGAAGCCCACGTAGCGACCGCCCCCGGCCAGGAAGAACGGCCCGCGGTCGTAGAAGAGGGACAGGCCGCCTGAGACCGCGACGACCGTCGACGTCGCACCGTCCTCGTCATACACGCCGTCGTCGTCGGTGTCGCGATCGTGGACCAACAGGCTGTCCGGGTCGGTCCAGCCACCGAAGAGCACGAAGCGGCCATCGGGGCTGATCGCCGGCCTCACGAGCGATGCGACCTGATCCAGCGCGTAGCCGTCCTCGCCGTAGGTCACCCCTGTCGCGCCCGGCGTACACGCCGGCTGCGGCGGAGCACCGGCGCAGCTGTCGTAGACCGCGATGCCGAGGAGCGCTCCCAGATCCGGATCGGGGTTGCCCCGGACCCACGGGATTTCGGTGGCATAGGCGACGTAGCGGCCGTTTCCGCTGAGCGCCGGTCTGTAGCCCTCTCCGGTCGGGTTGATCCCGCTCTCCGGGTCGTAGAGCGAGATCCGCTCGCCGGGCTGCTGCGGCGATCGCGGACCAGACCCCGGCCCGATGGGTCGTCGAAGCTCACCACCCCGAGGTCGCTGCTGGCGTCGAGCGCGGAGGTGTCATACCCGGTGCCCTCCGGGAGCAGGGATCCGTCGACGTCGACGGTGAGGAGGTCGACCACGCCGGCCTCGCCGAGAACCACGCTGAACTCGGCCGTGCAGGACAGCGATCCGCTCACCTCGAGCGACACGCTCGGATCCGTCCCCGAGCAGTCACTGCCCCAGCCGATGAACGTGGCGCCCGGATCGGGCAGCGCGTTCAGCGCGACCGAGGTGCCCGCCGCAAGCAGGCGCCAACAGTTCGAATCCGGATCGCCCACCCGGCAGCTCTCGATCCCGGGCGGGCTCGTGACCGTGCCCGAGCCGCTCACGGTCACCGTGAGCTGGGGCTGCTCGAAGCGCGCGGTGCATTGGCGATCGGCATCCATCGTGACGAAGCCGTTCTCGTCGCAGTCGCCCTCCCAGCCGAGGAAGATCGCGCCGGAGCTGGTACGGGGCTGGGCCTGTAGCCGCACGACCTCTCCCTCGTCTGCGCAGAAGGGTCTCGTGCACGATTCGTCCGGACCACACGCAAAGAAGCGAAGTGATGATGGATCGTATCGGTCGTAGACCTGCCCCGGACCAAACGCTTCGACGGACAAAGACACGGGCGAGGAGCAGAACGAGACCGAGCACGTACGCTTCCCAATCTCCCCGATGACGAGGCACTGGTTGTCGCCCACGCAGTCTCCCGCGCCGGGAGAGGAGTCGCAGGCGCAGTCGTCGCCCCAGTACACGGGACCCCCCTCTACAGGGGCGGCCACGATGCACGTATTTCCCGGTAATCCATCTAGTTTGTAATACGCCTGCACGAATGTACCCGACGTAGATCCTTCGAAGCACTCTGTGTTCAAAGTGCCGTAGTCGCAGGTCACTGTGATCTCGCCAGAACCTACCGTCATGACGTTGAGTGACGACCCGCCGCAACCGAACGATGCGAACACGGCGCAGCAGAAGAGCGCGAAGGGCGCGCGGCGGGAGGTGAAGCCGCGGGGGGACGCCGAGGAAGTCGAGGAATCCATTACGCGACCTCCTTCGCCCTTCGCGCCGCAGGTCGCGAAGCGCTGATTCCGAGCAGACCGCCGAGCACGAGGAGCGCCGGGGCGGGCTCCGGAACCGGCACGGCTGCCACTCCCAGGTGTAGGCCGTCGATCAGGCTCGCTTGCTCGGGTCCGACCAGCGCGGCGAAGGCCTCGAAGACGCTCACACCGAAGGTCTCGAACGAGAACTCCGTCGTCGCAAGGTTGTCGATCAGCAGCACCGGAATCGAAGGGTTCAGCGGGTGGGTGTAGAAGCGCAGGCCCAGACCACCCACGTCCGAGAGCGGCTGCGCCACGCCATCGATCGAGAGCCACAGGAACGCCGAGTCCGCCAACATCCGAAGCGGCGTCGGATCTCCGTACAGATGAAGACCCGTGGCACTCGCGCTCGCGGTCTCGAGCGGTGCGATCTGCTGCCCGACGAACGGGTGGCCGTCCGCCGTGCGAAGCGAGAGCTCGATCAGGACGAAGTCCACGAACGGCGTGGCCATCTCGCCCACGAGGAGCCCGGAGCTGCCGGTGCCGAAACGGGCAGGAGCAGCACCCGATGAGAGACTCCCTCACCGGACCTCACAACGGGCTCACAGGCCAGGCGAGCCCGGCTCACCCCAGGGGCGTGCCGCACTGCTGGCAGTACAGCGCGCGAGGGTCGTGCTCACTCCAGCCGCACTCCCGGCAGCGAACCTCGTGCCGACGCACGATCCCCATCTCGCGTCCGAGCTCCGCGGTCACGACTCCGATGGGCACGGCGATGATGGAGAAGCCCGTGAGCATGACGACCGTCGCCATCATCTTGCCCAGAACGGTCACGGGCGTGATGTCTCCGAAGCCCACCGTCGTGAGCGTCACCACCGCCCAGTACACGGACTGGGGAATGCTGGAGAAGTCCGGATTCCGTTCGTTCTCCAGAACGTACATGATCGTGCCTTCCACGCAGACGAGCGCGCCCACGCCGAGAAGGAAGACGATGATCTTGTCCCGGCTCGCGCGAATCGCGTTCAACAGGATGGCGGCTTCGCCGAGGTGCCGTCCCATCTTGAGCACGCGAAAGATGCGCAGCAGGCGCAGGATGCGGATCGTCATCAGGTAGTGCGAGTCGGGGAGCACGAGCTCGAGGTACAAGGGCAGAATGGAGACGAGATCGACGATTCCGAAGAAGCTCGACGCGTAGCGCCAGCGGTTGCGCACCACCGCCAGGCGCACCCCGTACTCGATCGTGAACAGAGCAGTGAAGCCCCACTCCGCCGCGCGCATCGCGGTTCCGTAGCGCACGCGCAGAGCGTCCACGCTCTCGAGCGCCACCAGCAACACGCTTGCACCGATGAGCCACAGCAGCACCACGTCGAACAGGCGACCCGCGCGGGTGTCGCTCAAAAAGATGATGCGCCAGATCGCCTCGCGGCGGCTCCGCGCCTGCGGAGGATCCAGCACGGAGCGGGGTGGGACGGGATCCGAGGTCATGCGCGGCAGAGCAAAGCGAATGCGATGGACGGACACAAGCGGCGGACACGGGTGCCGGCGAAGCCTGCTACGATCGCTTCGCGATCACGAAGCACGAAGGGCGAGCACGCAGAGGAGGGGCGGCGGTGATCAAGGTGTTGGTTCTGGTCCATCGCAGGGAAGGTCTCACCCACGAGGAGTTCGCCCGCGGCTACGAACGGGAAGTCGGCCCCGCCGTCGCGAACGGCGTGCCCGGGATCCTGCGCTATGCGCAGAACCACCATCCCACGGGGATGGATGGATCGGCATCCGAATGGGACGGCGTGGGCGAGCTGTGGCTGCCCGATCGCGAGGCGTGGGAGCGCGTGAAGCAGTTCAGCATGACGCCCGAGGGCCGGCGCATCGTCGACATCGAGGCGAAGTACATCGACCGCAAGCGCATGACCATCCTCGTCGCGGAAGAGAAGATCATGAAGGCGGGGTGATCCCCGCGAGCGCGGACCCGGCTGCGGCCCCTTCCTGCAGGCGCATGTCTCGCATCGGCCCGAACACCGGCTGCGCGGGTCGCACGGGGCACAGCGCATTCACGACGACCATCAGGTCATCGAGCCTCTCGAACGGATCCCGCTCGGACGAATCCTCCGACCGAACCCCTCCCTCTGCGACGAGAAGGACGGGGCGCTCGGATGGCGGGCTCCGGTGGGGCGCTCTTCTCAGGAAGGCCGACAAGGATCTCATCCAGCAGTGCCTCACGCTCGAAGGGGCGAAGATACTCGCGAAGCTCCGCGAGATCCACGAGTTCGGATGCCGCCACACACCGAGCGTGCCGAAGCGCGCCTCCCGGATCCAGCGACGCGCCGTGGCTCCGCGGAGCTCTTGCGAGCCCCGCGGAGCACACGTTCGTGGGCTCCGTCTTCGCGGAGCAGGATCGGCTCAGGAGCCGATGATTCCGCCATCCTTTCGAGTGATGACGAGCGTCGCATCGCGTGGGATCGTCTTCCCGTCGTAGGGGACGGGGAAGTTGGTGGCCAGCGGATCGCCGTTCCCGACGTGCTGCAGGTTCACGAACATCGTGCGGCGATCGGGCGTCACCGCGATACCGGTGACCTCGTCCCCGACGACGCCGGTGAGCAGGCGCCGGATCTCTCCCGTCTCGATGTCCGCCACGAGAATCTGGTTGTTGAGTCCATCCTTCTGTCCACCGTCGGTCTGGATGAAGAGACGGCCGTCGGGATCGGCCCAGAGCCCGTCCGGATCGCTGAACGTGTCCTCGGTGCCGTGCGTATCCTGCGCAACCAGGAAGATGTCCCACTCGAAGGTGGTGCCCACGTGGTCGCGACTGTCGTGCCAACGGATGATGTGGCCATCCGGATTCGGCGCGAGCGGATTCGCAGCATCGGGAACCGTGCGACGGCTGTTGTTCGTGAGCGTGCAGTACACGTCTCCGTTCGGTGCCACCGTCGTCCACTCGGGGCGATCCATCGGAGTGGCGGCGCTGAACCCGTAACGCTCCTGGCCGGGCGTGGGAGTCCACGTGGTCTCACGGTTTCTCGCGCCGAAGTAGCCGTTGAAGTTCTCTTCGCAGGTGAGATAGGTCCCCCACGGAGTCGCACCGTTCGCACAGTTGTTCACCGTGCCGAGAGGAACGTTTCCGTTGGGCGTTTGGAGCAGCGCATGCTCCGCGGCCGGGCCGCTGAAATCGACCGGCGTGTTCACGTGGATGCGCCGCGCACGGCTGCTCCGGATGGTGCGCCACTGGCCGTCGACGCGGCGGATCTCGACGATCGAGACGCCGTGTGCGTGTTGCGAGACGCGAACGTCCTCGAGGCTCTCCGGCATGCTCTTTCCGAGCACATGGCTGTTCGTCCCGAACTCGTGATTGACTGCCAGCATGCCGTGGTGGTTTCCCGGTCCGAAGGCACGACTCCACCAAGGCCGATCCCCGAGGTGGGGATCAGCACGTCCCACTGGTACTCTTCCGCGATCCGCGGCCAGGGGCCGATTCCATCGGCATTCGGTACCGGCGTGAAGCCGATCCGCGGACTGCGGCGCGACGAGCCGAAGCCCGCGGCCGAAGCGCTGCCCCGCGGCGAGAGCAGGCCGACGCCGGGCAGGAATTGCGTCGCAGCGAGCCCGAGTCCACCCATCATGATCTGACGCCGTGAGGTTCGCGCGCTCAGCACCTCGTCGAACGTCCGATTCTTCGTAGGGTTGCAGACGTCCTCGTCGAGCCGCAGCTCTTCGGTTCGCTTCGTACCGTCGTCCATGATCGATCCTCCAAGGATGACAACATGGACGGAGCGTATCGACGCCTCGTGTCGCGCAGGTCAACTCTGCATGGCGTTTCGATGCACGCCCGAGGAGAGTGCGTGCGCGTGCCACGCATGGAATGGATGGAATCGTCGAATCGATCGCTCTCGATCGACGGAAACGGCCGCGCAGTCCCTCACGAAGGCGAGGGCAATACCCCCTGCCGAACCTGTTCGTTCCTGCACCGCGCGCTCGAGGAGGGTGCGATCGCGGCCCCTGCGACGCATCACGTCCTATCCGAAATCTCGCCCCTCCCTCGGACGCGCGCCCATCCATGAAAATCTCCGTCATCGTCCCGACGCTCGACGAGGAAACCCGGATCGGGACACGGCTCGAGGAGCTCGCGGGCCTCGCCGGCCTCCACGAGATTCTCGTCGTCGACGGAGGAAGCCGCGACACCACGGTGGAGCGGGCGCGCTCGTTTCCGCCGGTGCGCGTGCTTGCAGCGGAGCGCGGGCGGGCACGGCAGATGAATCGCGGCGCTACGGCTGCCGCGGGTGACGTGCTCCTGTTCCTACACGTCGACGTGTCCCTTCCCGGGGGCGCGGTGACATCGATCCACGAGGCCCTCCGCGATCCGCGCGTCGTCGCGGGTGCGTCCGCGTGTCCGGCCGTCGCTTCGAGGCGCGACCGCTCTACTACGCGTTCCTGATGAACGTCCTGCCCCTGCTATACCGTCTCGGCGTGCCCGCCGCCTGGCTCGCGCGCACGTATGGGAATCCGCGGTGACATAGCCCACGACGCGAGACGAGGCCGCGCATGGGAAGAACTCGCGCCGAGACAAGATCATCACCGCTCCTGGCGAATCCCCGATCACGCACGACCCCTTACCCGAGAAAGGATGTCACGGCGTGGTCGCGAGCAGTCCGTTCACCTCGAGGACGTCGGTCTCCGACAGCTTGCCGGCAGCGGCCTTCAGGCGCAGGAGAGCCATCAGCGTGTCGTAGCGCGAGCGGGCGAGGTCCCGCTCGGTCGTGGAGACCTGCTGCTGCGCATTGAGGACGTCGATGTTCGCACGCACACCGAGCTGCAACCCGCGCTGATTCGATTGGAGCGCCGTGCGTGCCGAGACGAGCGCGCGCTCCAATGCCGCGATCTGGGACAGGCCCGCACTGGTGGCTAGGTAGGCTTGGCGCGCGTTGAGTGCACTCGTGCGCCGGGTATGGTCGAGATCGGCGTGCGCCTTCCGCAGGAGATCCCGCGCCTCGCGCTCGCGCGAAAGCACGCCACCGCCCGAGAAGAGCGGCATCGTCACCTGCACGCCCAACGTCCGTTCGTCGAGCTCGGTGCCCACCGTGTTGATCGTGCTCGAGTCCGACTCCGCATAGCTCGCCTTGAGGTCGACCTTCGGATAGTAACCCGCGCGCGCTTTGCGGGTCTCGAGCCGAGCGATCTCCTCGGCCGCCAGACCGGCGACCACGGCCAGCGCATCGGTCGTGGACGCTCGAACCCATGCCTCCATCTCGTCCGGCACGGGCCGCTGCAGGGAAACACCCGCCTGCAGTGGCGAGAGATCGTCCGGCTCGCGATCGATGATGACGCGAAGCGCCTCTCGTTTCGCGGCGAGATCGTTGCGCGCCACGATCTGCTGCGCGACGACCAGATCGTGACGCGCTTCGGCGTCACGGACGTCGGTGATGTTCGCCGTTCCGATGTCGTAGCCGCGCTTGGCCGCGGCCATCTGCTCCGCAATGGCCGCACGCTCCGCGTCGATCGTGGCGAGCGCGTCCTGTGCGAAGAGCACATCGAAGTAGGCCTGGCACAGCCGCAGCACGAGATCCTGACGGGCGAGCTCGAGCTCGGCACGGGCCTGTTCGACGAGAACCCGGGATTGATCGTGAGCGATCTTGTGCTCCCAACGGAACAGGGGCTGGGTAAGATCGACCGAGAAGCCGTTGCTCGTGTAGTTCTGGTCGCCGAACGTGTTGCTATCGCGATCGACGCCCATCGTGTTCGCGTTGAGCGAGAGCGACGGAAGCAACGACGCGAGGCTCTGGCCGACGCGATGCTCCGTCGCCTGATACTGTGCGCTCGCCGCGACGAACTGCGCGTCTGCCTCCAACGCCTCGCGATACATGCCGAGCAGGTCGTCCGCATGGGCCGAGCCCACGGATCCCCATGCGAGCATCCACATGACCATCGCTCTCTTCATGACAGCTCCCCACTTCCTGGTGATCGTCCTGGTCCGCGGATCTTCCGGGTGGCCGAGTCCACTCCGCGGATCGACACCTTCCGCCGCTGCGCCACTGCACCCCTCACTCGAAGACGACACGGCACTTCACGCCCGCCGGGACGGCATACTCCGGGTTCGGCAGCTCGAGGCGCACGCCAAATGTTCCACTCGCGGGATCGATCACGGAGTCGACGACTCGCACCGTCGCATCGTAACGGCCTCCGATCGGATCCTCGGGCACGACGATCGCTGCCTGTCCTTTGTGGATCTGGCGATGTGCCTCCAGCGGCAGCAGTGCTTCCACGTGCAGAACGCTCACATTGGCGAGCCGGAGGATCGGACGGCGCGCATCCCCGTTGTCGGCGAGCTCTCCGGGGTTCATCAGCCGCTCCACGACGATGCCGTCGATCGGGGAACGAACCGTGCGCATGCGCAGCTCCTCCTGCGCGCGCCGGCTCTCGAGCTCCGCGATGCGCTGGTCGTCGCGAACCTCGAGGAGCTGGGCCTCGGCGAGCCTGCGCTCGGTGAGCGCCTCGTCGCGGCTCTCGGCCGAGACGAAACGCTCCTCGTGCATCTTCTCGCTGCGGGCGGCCTTGAGCTCTGCATACGCGAGTCGGCTCTCGCCGGAGCGCAGCGCACCCTGCATCGTCGCGCGGAACTTCGCCAGATCCGCATTCGCCTGCTCCCGGCCCGCTTCGAGCTGGACCAGGACCTGTCCCTGACTCACCTCGTCGCCGCGATCGACGGGGATCTCCACGATCAGTCCCTCGACTGCGGCGCGCACCTCGACGGTGCGGCTCGGCTCCGTGACGCAGTCGGCTTCGATCGCCACGGCATCGAACGCCCCGAAGAGCGCGACCGCCGCGAGGATCGCCCCGAAATTCGCCCGCGCTCGCGCGGTCATTCGGAGGTCCCCGCGAAGGCCAGCCGGCGATCCGCGTGCTTCTCGCTCTCGAACGTGCGCTTGCGCACGAGCGAGTTGCGCCGCTCGGCCGAGGCCTGCGCCAGCCGGCGCAGCACGCTTCCCATCCATCCCGGTACTTCCTCCCCGTCGAGACAGCGGCGCGCGACGATCCCGGTCGCGAGCGGTGCATGCGCGCGGAACAGCTCGTCCTCGAGCGAGACCAGGCTCTCGCAGCTTCCGGGGTCTCCCTGCCGGCCCGCGCGCCCGAAGAGCTGCCGATCGATGCGGCGGGACTCGTGGAACTCGGTAAGGATCACGTGCAACCCGCCCGCATGCCGAACGTCCGGGTGCAGCTTGATGTCGGTGCCGCGTCCCGCCATGTTGGTCGCCACCGTGACGCGGCCCGGCTGCCCCGCCTCGGCGACGATCGCGGCCTCCTCGTCGGCGTGGCGGGCATTGAGCAACGTGCAGGGAATCCCCGCGGCGGCAAGGAGCTGCGCCAAGTGCTCCGAGGCCTCGACCGAGCGCGTGCCGGCCAGCACGGAACGTCCGTCGCGAATCACCGAGCGGATGCGCTCGATCACCGCCTGCCAGCGTGCGTCGGACCGGACGAACACGCGCTCCCCGAGATGACGGCGCAGCACGGGCCGGTTCGTGGGGACGCGAACCGTCGGGATTCCGTACACGGACCGAACCTCGGGAGCGACCTCGGAACCAGTTCCCGTCATCCCCGAGAGCCACAGATAACGGCGGAAGAACCGCTGGTAGGTGATGCGGGAGATCGTCTCCCGGCGCCGCGTCACGTCCAGTCCTTCCTTCACCTCGATCATCTGGTGCAGTCCGTGCTCCCACGAGCGATCGGGCATGGTGCGCCCGGTCGACTCGTCGACGATCTGCACCGCATCGTCCTCCACGATGTAGTGCGTGTCGCGAAGGTACAGATGCAGGGCCGCCAGCGCCTGCTCGACCATCTGCTCGCGAGCCCGGCGGAATCGCCACGAGCCGCTCCGGTTCGCGCAGGCGCGATCGACCTCGTTTCGGCCCTCGGCGGTGAGCAGAGCGGATCGCGCGGCGGAATCGATGCGATAGGCACCGCGTGGAAGGCTTCGCGCGACCTCGAGCGCGAAGGCGTACTGCTCGGCTTCTCCCGCGTCCTCCTTCTCGCTCGAGATGAGGAGCGGAGTGCGCGCCTCGTCCACGAAGATGCTGTCCGCCTCGTCGACGATCGCGAAGAACAGCCCGCGCAGCAGGTGCCGGTCGACTCCGGATCGGCCTTCGAGGAAGCGCCTCAGGGCGAGGCGGCGCGCGTTGTCGCCGGCGCTCGCCGTGAGTCCGTCCTTGAGATAGTCGAACACCAGATCCTTGTTGACGCAGTAGGTGATGTCGTGGCCGTACATCGCATGGCGGACGGCCGGCGTCTGCTCCGGTTCGATCCAGCCTGCCGAGAGCCCGAAGAACTCGAAGACGGGCCGGAACTCCTCCGCGTCGCGTCTCGCGAGATAGTCGTTCACCGTGACCACGTGCACCGGAATCCGCGCGAGCGCCACCGTCACCGCCGGAAGCAGGCCGGTGAGCGACTTGCCCTCGCCTGTCGCCATCTCGGCGACACGGCCACGCAGCAGCGCGTAGCCGCCCATCACCTGCACCGGGAAATGCGCCATGCCGAGCGTGCGTCGACACACCTCGCGCACGAGCGCAAAGGACTCGATCACGAGCGGCCGCGCGAGCCCCTGACGCGACAAGGCGGGGCGGAGATTCCCGACGCGCGCACGCAGCGCATCCTCCGATTCCCCCTCGAGCCGGTCGCCCCGAGCGATCACGGCGTCCGCGAGCGTGCGAAGCGCTCGCCGCTCGAACGCAGAGGTCCACAGCGCGAGACGCCCTGCGGCGCGAGCGAGCGCGCGATCGACGACGTGGCCGTGGCGATCCGCGCGCTCCGGATACGACCCGACCGCGAATTCCTCGATTCCCCAGCCGCGCAGCACGGGCGTCACCGTCACACCCCCAGGGTTCCGAGCAGCACC
>CAZOTO010000032.1:0-25251 GCA_964582775.1 uncultured Myxococcales bacterium | reverse complement strand
CGGAGTGGACGCGGGCGCTCGACGCGCGCGAGCTCGCCGAGCGCCTGCAGCGCCGAGGCGTGGCGGCCACGCCGGTACTCGGCGTGGCGGATCTGCTCGTCGATCCGCACTTTCGCGCGCGCGGCACCTTCGTCGAGGTCGAGCACCCGCTCGGCTTCCGCGAGACCATCTACGGCGCCTACGTGAAGACGAGCGGCGCAGCGCCCCCGATCCGGACCGGCCCCATGATCGGGCAGGACAACGAGCGCGTGTTCCGAGGTCTCATGGGGCTGTCCGCGGAGACCTACGCGAGGTTGGTGGAAGATCGGGTGATCTTCTGACCGCCCTCGAAGGAGAGAAGCGATGAGCCAGACGAAGCCGACGAGTCTCGAGGACCTCGCACGAGTGGTCCAGGAGCTGCGTGATCTCGAGGAGATCAAGCAGCTCAAGGCGAAGTACTGCCATCTCGTAGATGCGATGCGCTGGGACGAGCTCGCGGAGCTCTTCACGAAGGATGCGTGGTGCGACTACGGATTCTTCGGCCGGTACGAAGGACGCGAGAACGTGGTGCGGGGCTTCTTCAAGGGAGCCGTGGCGGCGGCGTCGTCGTTCATGGTCCACATGATCCACAATCCGGTCGTCGAGCTCGACGGTGATCGCGCATCGGGCCAGTGGTATCTCACGGCGCAGACCACGAATCAGCCGTCGAACCGCGCGGTGTGGGTGATGGGCATCTACAAGGATCAGTTCTCGCGCATCGATGGCCGCTGGCGCATCGCATCGCTCGAGTTCGAGTTCAAGTACTTCACCCCGTTCGATGAGGGCTGGGCGAAGACGCCGATCTGGAATCCGGGTAGCTAGAGCAGAACGCGCTTCGGGCGCGGATGGGAAAGCGTAGAACCACGAGGAGCAGGAGAATCATGGGATCGATCAAGAACCAAGCGTGTATCGTCGGGATCGGGAACACGCCCTTCCGGCGCTCGAAGGAGCCCGATGGCACGGGGCTCACCATCCAGCTGAAGGCGGCGCAGCTGGCGATCGCGGATGCGGGCCTCGAGCCGCGGCAGATCGACGGCGTGTGTCCATACGTGAGCCTGAGCATCGCGGAGGAGTTCGCGGTGCATCTCGGCATCCGCGATCTGCGCTATCAGGCCACGTCGCACGTCGGTGGCGCCTGTCCGGGAGCTTCGCTCGCGAATGCCGCGATGGCCGTCACCACGGGACAGGCCGAGTACGTGCTGATGCCGGGCGGCTGGTATGGCTTCTCGGGCAAGAAGGTGCGCGAGCTCGTGGTCTCCGACGTGACGCTCATGTCGGGGGGCTGCACGGCGCGCGACTACTACTTCCCGTACGGCCTCACCGTGCCGGCGCAGTGGTTCTCGATCATGGCGCGTCTTCACATGGATGCGTTCGGCACCCGCTCCGAGCACCTCGGCGCCGTGGCGGTCGCCCAGCGCAAGCACGCACAGCTCAACCCCAACGCCATCATGCGCGGCAAGACGATGACCATGGACGACTACCTGGCGTCGCCGATGATCGCCGATCCGTTCCGGCTGTTCGATTGCTCGCTCGAGTCGGATGGTGCGTGTGCGTTCGTGATCACCACGGTGGAGCGGGCGCGCGATCTCAAGCAGAAGCCGGTCTTCATCATGGGCATGGCGCAAGGACAGCCATTCCCGGCGGACGACATCGCCACGCGCGACAACGTGTTCGAGCTCGGACTCACGTCGGCCTCGCCGCGGGCGTTCGCGATGGCGGGCATCACCCATGCCGACGTCGACTTCGCCCAGATCTACGATCCCTTCAGCTTCCAGGTGATCCAGCAGATCGAGGAGCTCGGCTTCTGCAAGCGTGGCGAGGGAGGCCCCTTCGTCGAGGGCGGTCGCATCGAGCTCGGCGGCGAGCTGCCCGTGAACACGCACGGTGGTCTCATGTCCGAGGGACACATCCTCGGCATGAACCACTTCATCGAGGCGGTGCGCCAGCTGCGTGGAGAGGCGGGGGATCGCCAGGTGCGGGACGCGAAGGTGGGGCTCGTCACCGGCTTCGGTGACTTCGGCGATGGCTCCGTGGTCGTGCTCGGTCGCTGACCGCGCTGCGACATCGAACGATCGAGGAGAGAATGCGATGACGACGACAGCGAATGGGTACGACAAGCCACTTCCCTTGTTGGATGGCTTTGCCAAGGAGTTCTACGCGCACTGCCGCAACCAGGAGCTTCGCTTCCAGCGCTGCACGAGCTGTGGCCGGTGGCGACACGTCCCGCGTCACACGTGTGCGGACTGCGGCTCGTGGGACTGGGAGTGGGCGCGCTCGAGCGGACGCGGGGAGGTGTTCAGCTGGACCGTCGTGCGGCGGCCCATGCACCCCGCGTTCACCGAGACGCCCTATGCGCCGGTGATCGTGAAGCTCGAAGAGGGCGTGCGACTGGTGAGCTGGGTGGTCGACTGCCCGGTCGACGACCTGCGCCAGGGAATGCCGGTCGAGGTGTTCTTCGATGCAGTGACACCCGAGGTGACGCTGCCGAAGTTCCGCCGCATGCGCGGCTGAGGGTTTCCGGGCAGCTCCGCGCTGCCCGAGCCTTCGATAGCAACGTTGAAACCTGATCCTCACTGCAGTGAGCAGTGTACGGATCGAAGCATCGCGAAAGGAGAAAGAAGTGGGTTGTCCGGATTTCCTATACGAGAAGAAGGGCCACATCGCCGTCATGACGTGGAACCGGCCGGAGAAGCGCAACTGCTTCACGCCGGACATGATCGACGCCTTCTACGAGGCGTTCGGTGACTTCGACAAGGATCCCGACCTGTGGGTCGCGGTTCTGGCCGGAAGCGGCGACAAGGCATGGTGCGCGGGTGGCGATCTCGACACGATGATCCCGGCGATCACCTCGGGCCGCTGGAAGGTGAACCCGGATCCGGTGAAGCGCGTGTACCACGACATCTTCAAGCCGATCATCTGCGCGGTGAACGGCTTCGCGACCCTCGAGCTCGTGCAGGGCACGGACATGGTCGTCGCCTCGGAGAATGCGTCGTTCACGCTTGGCGAGGTGCGCTGGGGCATGATCGCCGCAGGCGGCTCGCACGTGCGCCTGCCGCGCTACATGCCGTGGTGGATCGCCATGGAGGTGCTGCTCACGGGACGGCCGCTGCCCGCCCGCCGCGCCTACGAGATCGGCATGGTGAACCGCCTGGTTCCGACGGTGGACGAGGTGCTGCCGACGGCGATGAAGCTCGCGGAGCAGCTCTGCGAGAACGGCCCCCTCGCGGTGCGCACGGCGAAGGAGATCGCCGTTCGCTCGTGGAACCACGAGCCGGGCTACGTGATCGAGAACCTTCTCTTCCAGCAGGTGCGCGAGTCCGAGGACGCGAAGGAAGGTCCGCGCGCGTACATGGAGAAGCGCAAGCCGCAGTTCAAGGGGCGCTAGGGCGTCTCTCTCCCGCTCCCCCGGTGCGCGTCTGCGCACCGGGGGAGCGCTCTTGTGTGTCTACGCCTCCCACGCGATGCGGCCGCCGATGATCGTCCGCCGCACGCGCACCGCCGCGAACGCCTCGGGGTCGAGCTTCGCGACGTCGTGGCTCAGCACCACCAGATCCGCGAGCTTCCCCACTTGGATCGACCCCTTGCTCTCGGCTTCGAGCGAGGCGCGCGCTCCCGCGAGCGTGTAGTGCTCGATGGCCTCCAGTGCGCCGATGGCTTCGCTCGGATCGAGTCGGCGTCCCCGGTCCGTCGTGCGCACGATCGCCGAGTGGATTCCTCCGAGCGGATCACTGCTCACCAGCGGCGAGTCCGAGCCGAAGGCGACGTCGATTCCATCGCGCACGAGCGAGCCCAGCGGACACAGCCAGCTCGCCTGATCGGGACGCGCCTCTGCGAGGTATTGGTCTCCGAAGCAGCGCAGGAACGCGGGCTGTGTGACGACGACGGCGCCGCTCCCGCGAATCTTGGGCCGCAGCGCCGGAGGGACGATCGCACAGTGCTCGAGCCGGAAGTGCGGATCCGGCACGGCACTTCGCTCGCGGACGAAGGCGATCGCTGCGAGCGCGGAGGCGAGCATGCGTACGTCGCTCACGTGGAAGGCGACCTGGAAGCCCGCTTCGTGGGCGCGGAGCGCGAGGTCGTTCACGTCGCGCTGTGGCGGATGAGGAACCCCGGTGCTCTCGTCGAGCGCGAGCTTGAGCGCTCCCATGCGAAGCCGCACATCGCCCGAGCCGGTGCGCAGCCCCTCGGCGCGGAAGCGTTCGAGCGACTCCGTTCCTGCGAACATGGAGATGCGCGGCGTGACGACGCCGCGCTGCACCATGCGGTGCCAGTGCTGCCACTGATTCCAGCCGTTCGTCCAGCTCACGTCCTGCATCGACGTGATGCCCTGTGACAAAACCTCCTCGTTCACGCGAGCCATGGCGCGCTCGATCTCGCCCGCATCGGGTGCCGGAATCGCGCGCGCCACCTGCTCCTGCGGCCCGGTGACGACTCCGATCGGTTCGCCGGTGCGTAAATCTACCTGGATGCCGCGCTGCGCGAGATCCGCTCGATCGGGACCGATGTCGACGCGTCGCAGCGCGAGCGAGCTCAGTACGCAGCATTGGCCGGTGGCGTGCACGAGGACCACGGGATGACCGGGCGCAGCCGCATCCAGATCGGCTCGTGTCGGCATGCGTCCATCGGCGAGGCGTGACTCGTCGAGGCCGGTGGCGCGAATCCATTGTCCCTCGGGGATGCGCCGCGACTCTTCCTCGATACGCGATTGGATGTCGGAGATGCTGCGAACCGCAGAGGGAGCGCAGTCGACGCCGAGCAATCCGATGGCGCGCGCGACCGGATGGCAGTGCGCGTCGTCGAAGCCGGGGATCACGGTCGCTCCCTCGCAGTCGAGGAGGGTCGCGCCCGGCCGCAGGAACGAGGCGAGATCGGCCTCGTCCCCGACGGCGAAGATCCGGTCGCCACGGACCACGACGATCTCTGCCTGCGGCCGCTCCGGCTCACAGGTGTGGACCTTCGCGTTGTGCAGGATGAGATCTGCGGCTTCGTGACTCGGTTCGCGTGCCTCGGTCATGGCATCGGCGCGCGCCTACCGAGCCGCGCGGTGCTCCCGGTACCAGTCGTAGGTTCGCGCGAGGCCCTCCGCGAGCGGCGTGTATCGGAATGCGAGTACGTCGCGCAGTCGCGCCCCCGAGTACGCCAGATGCTCCGTGAGCGGGAAGGGAAGCGGAATCCCGCGGGTCTCGATGATGCGAACGGGCTTGCGCTGGATCTCGAGCGATCTTCCGGCGAGCTCCTGCAGGATCTCGAGCAGGCGGTCGTAGCAGACGAGCTCGTCGGCCGTGACGACCCACGACTGGCTCGCGACGCGCTCGTCATCGAGGCAGGCGATACCCACGCGGGCGACGTCCCAGACGGACACCATCGAGAACAGCGCCTGCGGTGCCTCGGGGACGATGATCGTCTCCCCTTTTGCGGCGAGCTCGAAGAAGTACGACTCGCGAGGCGCGTAGTTGTGCGCGCCGTAGATGAAGGTAGGGCGAAGGCCGACGTACTCGATGCCGCGCGCGCCACAAAGCTCCGCGGCTCGATCTTCGGCAAGACGCTTGAGATAGCCGTAGTCGCCGCCCGGCCCTGGAAGAGGCTCGGACAGTCGCGGCGAGTCCTCGCACATCGGAAGCTCGCGCGAGGGCTGCAGCACCGTCGCCGTGCTGATGAGCACGTATCGCCGCACCGAGCCCGGGAGGCTCTCGACCAGTCCGGCGACCTCTTCCGGGCGGTAGGCACAGAAGTCGATCACCGCATGCCAGTCGAGGGCGGGAACGAGCCGGCGCAGCGCCTCGGCGTCGTGCCGGTCGCACACGATCTCTTGCACGTCCGCCAAGGCGAGCGGCTTGCGCCCGCGATTGAGCACGTGGATCGAAACGCCCCCGCGAGCGCGGAGCTCCTCGACGAAGATCCGGCCCACGAAGTAGCTGCCACCGATCACGAGAACGTTCTTCATGCGACTTCCCCGACTCCTATTCGCTCCACACGTCCATCCTTCGGAGCTCCGGATCCCGGATCGTGCGCTGGATGGCGGGTCCGTGCTCGACGAGCGCATCGCTCGCGGCATCACTGAGCCCCTCCGAGCGGAGCGCATTGGCGAGATGGGCGCAGATCTCCCCCATGAGCTGGATCTTCTTTGCGAAGCCCATGCTCGCCACCATGTCGTGGAGGAGGCGGTGCACGGTGCCTCCGAGGAGGGGGAGCGGCTCGAGCGCCCGATGCGCCCACTTGTAGAAGGGAGCGTATCGCCGGTTCAGCAGGAACACGAGCGACGTCGCGTCGCTACAGAAGTGTGCCTCGGCGATGCGCGCAGCGACGATCTCGCGGCGCTCGGCACAGCGCGCGAAGTTGTACTGGCCGGACTGGCCGATCATCATGCAGCGCGCGGCGATCTTCTTGCGGCGTACGTCCTCGGGGTAGAAGTCGAGCAGCGCCTCGCGAAAGCGCGTGAACTCACCGAGCGGATCCGCGAAGACCCGCCCGTTCGTTGCCGTGGCCAGGTGTGATTCGGGAATCGCGCGCCACTGCGCCAGGGTGCGCGGGGGGCGGTCGAGGCCGATGAACCTCCGGTAGAACTCCCCGATGGCGAAGGCGCCGATTCGGCCCGAACCCCACGCGCTCTCGCGACGTGCAGCGAAGCCCGCGAAGGACGTGGGCAGCGCCGACCATTCCTCTCGCAAGCGGGAGCCGATCTCGCGGAAATCCTCTGCGGTGAGCCAGAGGCAGAAGCCCGGTCCCCAATCGTGATCGCGCGAGCACTCGTCGTCGAAGCCGAAGCACTCCGATCCCGCGCCGACGAGCCCTGCAGCGATACGCTCGCGATGCTCGGGAAAGCGCTCCTCGAGCCATGGCGCTCCGCGCTCCTGGAAGTAGCGTTCGGCGAGCTCCAGTCCGCGCATGCTCGCCTCGCCCCCTACTTCGCGTCGGATGCGCCGGCGCCCCGGCGCCGTTGCATCGCTTCGCAAAGGGTGGTGAGCGTCTTCTCGAGGTCGATCGTGCTCGGGTGCTGCTCGCCGAGCATGCGACGGCGGATGTCGAGCGCCTGCCGATAGCACGGCTCGGCCTCGTCGCTCCGGCCCATGGCCACGCGCGCGATGCCGAGGTTCACCAGGCTGGTTGCGTACGAGGGATGCTCCGTGCCCCAGCGGTTCTTGCAGATCTCGAGCACCTCCTCGTAGAGCGTGGCCGACTCCTCGTAGCGGCCCTTGCGGCACAGCAGCCCCGCCAGCGCGCCGAGCGCCGAGAAGTGGCGGAGATCATCCGTGGTCGTCGTGGCGCGAAAGATCTCGAGCGCGCGCTGCAGCGCGCGCTCGGCCTGCGCGAGATCTCCCTTCGCCATCCATGTGGCCGCCAGGTTGCTCAGGCTGGTGGCATAGCTCGGCGTCCCATCGCCGGAGGTCACGCGTACGATGTCGAGCGCGCGCTGCTGCAGGGCGACGGCCTCATCGAAGCGATCCATGTCCTGGTAGAGCAGTGCCAAGTTGTTCAGGTTGCTCGCGAACAGGAAATGGCGCTCTCCGACGGAGGCGGCATAGGCGCCGCTCGCCTCGAGGAAGAGCTTCTCGCCGCGTTCGAAGTCCCCCGTGAGCCGATAGAGACCCGCCAGGTTGTTCACGCACGTGGCATAGCCGGCATCGCTCGTCCCCACGGCCTCCGCGAGGATCTCGCGCGCGCGAAGGAAGCAGTCCTCCGCCTCCGGATAGCGGCCGGTCGTGCGATACAAGCCGCCCAGATCATTGAGCAGCGTGGCGTGCGCGGGATGGCGCTCGCCATGCTCGCGTTCCGCCAGGCGGACGGCTCGCACGAGCAGCGGCTCGATCTCCCGATCGCGCCCCTCCTTGCGCAAGACGGCGATGCGCTTCTCGAGCTCTTCCAGCACGCGACTCATGGGGCGGTCGACCCTCGGCTCCTTCACCGAACGGTGTCGAACCCGCACGCGCAGGGCCGCCGTTCGGGCGAATCGGGGCCAGGATAGCGCAGCCGCGTGGGTGCAATGGCACGGGTCGGCGCGCCGCGACCGCTCCTGGCCCATGGCCTCGCGCCGGGCGCCTCGGCGATTCCCGGGTGGCGTGGGCTGTGTATCATACGGACGCCGCAAGTCCGACCGAGACGATGGCTTGGCCGCGGGCGCGAAGGGATCGATTCCGCGGATTCTCTCCCATAGAAGGAACCGATGCGATGGATAAGAAGGATTACTTCGTAGCGCTCTCCGAGTGCCACTTCATGAACGAGGATACGCTGCACGAGGTGAGCTACTACCCAGGCGTCCAGGAGTGGTGGGGGAGCGTCGACGGTGTGATGCGGGCCTGGCTCGGCGGCCGATCGCTGGAGAATCCGTGGCCGGCGCCGCGGGCCCACGAGCTCATCAAGTACATGGACCAGGCCGGCGTCGACGTGGCGTTCGCCCTGCGCGAGCCGGCGATGAACGTGAGCGGCTATACCGCATCGCTCTCCACGAACGGCTTCATGATGAAGGAGATCGAGCCGTATCCGGATCGGATGTACCTCGAGGCGAACGTCGGTCCGATCCTGCGCCGCGGCATGAAGCATGCGCTCTGGGAGCTCGAGTACCTGGTGAAGGAGCGAGGCGCGAAGCTGTGCAAGGTGTACCAGCCCGAGGACGATGCACCGCTCAACGATCCCCGGATGTGGCCCTTCTACGAGAAGGCGTGCGAGCTCGACGTCACCCTCACGATCCACACGGGAACCGCGTACGTGCGCCCGCATCCGTGCAAGTACACGCACCCGCGATTCCTCGACGACATCTGCCTCGACTTCCCCGACCTGCGGATCATCGCCTACCACATGGCCTGGCCGCATACGGAGGAGCTCATCGGGCTCGCCGGAAAGCACCGCAACCTGTATCTGAGCATGTCGGGCATCATCGGCTGGTACACGCACGCTCCCTATCGCGGCTATCACGCGATCGGAAACTCGCTGGTATGGGCGGGCAACGACAAGATCGTCATGGGCCTGGATCTTCCCTTCGACGAGGCCAAGCGCTGCGTGGACTGGATCCGCAACCTCGAGATGCCGGAGGAGCTCCAGGAGAAGTGGGGCTATCCGGCGATCACGGACGAGACTCGCGCGAACATCCTCGGGCTCACGCTCGCGAAGCTCGCGAAAATCGAGCCGACGAAGCGCGTGAAGTCGAAGTAGGGAAGATCCGCCGCGCATCGCGGGTCTCTCCGCGGCGCGCGGCGGATCCCTTGGCGCCATCTGCACGCGCGTGGTGTGCGTGCACCCGTAGCCGAACGGAAGAGCAGGAGAGAGGTTTGCAATGGAACCGACCGAGATCCGGGATCCGATCGATGACGAGGCATTGCTCGCGTTGGCGGACTCGGTTCGCCGACTCGTGGCGCAGGTGCGTGCCACGAATGCACCCCGGGAGTCGCTCGAGCAGGCGCGCCTCGCCGTCGAGCGGGCCGAGGCGATCCTCGAGCCCCATCTGCACGACGGACCCTTCGCACAGACGAGCCTCGATGGTGGCTTCGGGATGGTCGGAAGGACCAAGGAATTCGCGCGGCTCTTCCCGTACAGTCCCCTCGTCGGACGGATCAACCCCGTGGCGCCGCCGGCCGAGTTCGTCGCGCGCGACGGTGTGATCCATGGACGCGTGCGCTTCGGTGCCGCCTACTGCGGTGGTCGCAACTACGTTCACGGAGGAATCGTCGCGGCCCTGCTCGATGAGATCCTTGGGAACGTGAACATGGTGAACGGAGTGGGCGGTGTGACGGGAACGCTCACGATCCGCTACCGGAACCCGACACCCCTCTTCGAAGAGCTTCGCGTCGAAGGCCGCTGCGTCCGCAAGGAGGGCCGGAAGGTGTTCTCCGAGGGAAGCCTCTGGCTCGGCGAGACACTGCTCGCCGAGGCGGAGGGGATCTTCATCCAGAGGCACGACACCTCGCACCTCGCGCTCGCCTCAGCTCCCTTTCAGCGCGGGTAGGACATCGTTCGCGAACACCTCGAGGCTCTCCCACGCCAGCTTCGGAGGCAGACCGCCGCACAGCGGCTGGAGCGAGAAGATCCCGAAGGTGCGGCCACAGGCGATGGCCTCTTCGGGAGTGAAGATCCGGTAGGGATGTCCCTTCTGCTTCAGTTCGTCGATGCTCTGCGCATTCGACTTCACCGGGGTGACGTGACTCTCCTTCAGCCACGCCGCGTAGGAGCGCGCATCGTGCAGCAGTGAGGGCCCCATCTCCTGCCAGGCGCGTTCGGGGTCGCGGGAGAAGAAGGCCGCCGTGACGAAGTTGGCGGGAGGGACGATGCACAGGCCCGGCTCGCGCCCCGCCTTCCGACACTCTTCCGCGTAGATCTCTCCGATCGAGGGATCGGCTCCCTGTGTGAACAGGCCGAGGCCGAAGCGTGCGGCGCGCCGAGCAGCCTGCGGGGAGTTCCCGCCCATGATCAGCCGCGGCCCTTCCGGCTGCAGGGGAGTCGGCGTCACGCGCACGCGCCGGCCTTCGTACTCGAACGGCTCACCGGTCCATGCGCGGCGCAGCGTCTCGATGCACTCTTCCATGCGCCGCCCCCGCCCCTGGAACGAGCGCCCGAACATCGCGTATTCCTCGGGCCGATAGCCGACGCCCAAGATGTAATGGACGCGCCCTTGGCTCAGGATGTCGAGCACGGCCATGTCCTCGGCCATCTTGATCGGATCGTGGAGAGGAAGGATCAGCGCGCTCACCTGGATCGAGGCCGTGCGCGTTCGCGCGGCCAGCGCTGCCGCGAGCGTGAGGGGCGAGGGCAGGAATCCGTCGTCGGAAGCGTGGTGCTCGCTCACGATGAGCTGAGAGCAGCCGTGCTTCTCGGCCCACTCGCCGATGTCCAGGGCCGCCTGGTAGAGCTCGGCCTTCGAGGCCGGGCCCTCGGCCGGCGCTCGCATATCGAATCGCATCACGAACTGCACGTGCACCTCCATGGGGATCGAACGGGAATGCGAAGGGCGGATCAGGATCTTCTTGCCGCCGAAGACAACACTGTATACAGTGTACCAATCATTTCGCGATGATTGGATTCCGGGGCGCATGGCGGAGATGCTCGCGTCCCAGGGTGGGACCTCGTCGTTCCGCGGACCTTCTCTTAACTAGTTAGGGAAGGATCTCGGGAGAGGATCGGTAGTGGAGGAGCAACAGCAGGAGCGCCGCATGCTCGCCGACTCCGTTGCCGGCTTCACCGGAGAAGGCGACACGATCGCGCGGGCGCGCCGGCAGAAGGAGCAGGGCGCCGGTCTGGATCGAGGCGTGTGGCGCCAGATGGCGGAGCTCGGCTGGCTCGGCATCCTGGTCGGCGAGAAGGACGGCGGTCTCGGCCTGGGTGTGGGTGAGCTCGCGGTCGTGGCCGAAGGGTTGGGCCGCGCCTGCGCTCCCGAGCCGCTCGTGGAGACGGGCTTCGCACAGAGCGTTGTCGCCGCCGGGGACAACGAGGCGCTGCGCAGCGCGCTGCTCCCGCGCCTCGCCGAAGGGGGGCGCCTCGCGGCCGTGGCCTGGCAGGAGGATCCGCAGCGCCCTGGCCCCGAACCGCTGTGCTGCACGGCCGAGCCCCACGGCTCCGGGATCGCGTTGCGTGGAGCGAAATGTCTCGTCGTTCCCTTCGAGGCAGACGATTTCCTGGTGAGCGCGCGTAGCGCCGACGGAGTGGAGATCTATTGCGTCGATCGCAATGCGCCCGGACTCTCGTTCGACTCGCGCGCGCTCATCGACGGCAGCCGTGTCGTCGATCTTCGGCTCGACGGCGTACGCGTGGATGCGGAGCAGCGCGTCGCGTCGTCCGCGGCCGGTGCAGAGGCGCTCGCGCGCGGGCTCTGCGTGGGCGCGACGCTCGCGAGCGCAGCGCTTCTCGGCTTGTCCGATCGTCTGTTCGAGATGACGACCGAGTACCTGGGTGCACGCAAGCAGTTCGGCCGGCCGCTCTCGGGCTTCCAGGTGCTGCGCCACCGGGCCGTGGATCTCCACGTGCAGCGCGAGCTGATGCGGGCGTCGCTGCGCGCCGCCGTGCGCGGGTTCGATCAGGATCAGGATCTCGGATCGCTGCAACGACTCGCGAGCCGGGCGAAGGCACGCACGAGTGACGCGAGCCTGGTGATCGCTCGCGATTCGGTGCAGCTCCACGGAGCCATCGGCTACACGGAGGAAGCCGACGTCGGCGTATACCTGCGGCGCGTGCTCGTGCTGTCCTCCTGGATGGGAAACGCCGCGTGGCATCGCCGTCGATACGCAGAGATGTGTCGAGAGCATGTCTGAGGAGGCTCGGGTGACGGACTGGAACGCCATGTCCGATGAAGAGTTCCGCGCCTACGTGCGGAAGTTCCTCGAGGAGAACTACCCCGAGCATCTGCGGCATCCGCCGCGGCGCCTGCGCTGGAAGGATGTCTCCGAGTGGTATCTGCTGCGCGCTCGGCAGGGATGGACCGCTCCGGGCTGGCCCGCCGAGTTCGGAGGCGTGGGCCTCAGTCCCGCGAAGCAGCTCATCTACATCGAGGAGCAGGAGCGCTGGGGGGTGGCTCGTGCGCCCGACCAGGGCCTCGCGACGGTGGGTCCGCTGCTCATCCGCTATGGAACCGACGAGCAGCGCAGGGACTACCTGCCGAAGATCCTGAGCTGGGAGCACATCTGGTGCCAAGGCTACTCGGAGCCCAACGCCGGCTCCGATCTGGCGAGTCTTCGCGTCGAGGCCGTGGACGATGGCGATGCGTGGATCGTCACCGGCCAGAAGACATGGACGACGCTCGCGCAGGATGCGACGCACATGTTCCTTCTCGCGCGCACGGATCTCAACGCCAAGCGCAAGCAGGAGGGCATCAGCTTCCTGCTCCTGGATATGAAGACGCCCGGCGTCACGGTCCGCCCGATTCGCAACATCGCCGACCACGAGGAGTTCTGCGAGGTCTTCCTCGACCACGTTCGCATTCCCAAGAACAACCTCGTGGGCGAGCTGCACCAGGGGTGGACGATGGCGAAGGCGCTGCTCGGCTTCGAGCGGCTCTTCCTCGGTAGCCCCAAGAACTCCCAGCACGCGCTCGGACGCCTCGAGCGCTTCGCCGCCGCGCGCGGCCTGTACGAGGATCCCGTCTTCGTCGATCAGCTCACGCGCCTGCAGCTCGATGTCGCCGATCTGTGCGAGGCGTACGAGGGCTTCGCGGCCCAGGTACGGGCCGGGAAACCGCTGGGTGCGGACATCTCCTGGCTCAAGCTCTGGGGCACGGAGACGTTCAACCGGATCGCCGCGCTCGCCGTGCAGGCCGGTGGTCCCGAGGCAGCGCTCGCCGACGGCGTCGACGCGGAGGGCGAGACCGTCGACCTGCTGAGCCTGTACTTCGGGGCGCTGCCGACCACGATCTACGGCGGTACGAACGAGATCCAGCGCGACATCCTGGCGAAACAGGTGTTGCGGCTTCCCGAGTAACCGGTCTTCCACGGGAGAGAATCGATGGCTGTCGAATCGAATGGAAAGGTCGTGATCGTGACGGGTGCCGGCGGCGGCATCGGCCGCGCCATCGCGCTCGCGATGGCCGCCGATGGCTTCCGCGTCGTCGTGAACGACCTCGGCACCAGCTTGACGGGTGAGGGTACGAGCACGAGCAACGCACAGGCCGTAGTGAACGAGATCGAGGCAGCGGGCGGACAGGCGGTGGCGAACACCGACAGCGTGTCGAGCTGGGAAGCCGCGCAGCGGATCGTCGCCTGCGCCAAGGACAGCTTCGGCCGCCTCGATGCCGTGGTGAACAACGCCGGCATCCTGCGCGATCGCATGTTCCACAAGATGGACCCCGAGGAGTGGCGTCAGGTGATCGACGTGCATTTGCACGGTTCGTTCTACGTGAGCCGCGCCGCGGCCGACCTCTTCCGGGAGCAGAGCTCGGGAAGCTACATCCACATGACGTCGACCTCCGCACTCGTCGGGAACCTCGGCCAAGCGAACTACTGCGCGGCGAAGCTGGGGATCACGGGGCTTTCGAAATCCATCGCGCTCGACATGAAGCGCTACAACGTACGCTCCAACTGCATCAGCCCGTTTGCCTGGACGCGCATGACGAGCTCCATCCCCTCGGACACGCCCGAACAGCAAGCGCGCGTGGCGAAGCTCAAGGTGATGACCCCGGAGAAGGTGGCGCCGATCGCCGTCTACCTGGCAAGCGATCGCTCGGTGGACGTGACCGCGCAGATCTTCTGCGTCCGGGCCAACGAGATCTACCTGATGAGCCAGAGCCGTCCGCTGCGCAGCGTGCACACGAGCGACGGCTGGACCGCGGACACGATCGCGAATCACGCGATTCCGGCGCTCAAGGCGCACTTCTACGACGTCGAGATCTCCGGCGACGTCTTCTGCTGGGATCCCGTGTGATGGTGGCCGAGATCACCGACGAGGGCATCGAGCGCCTGCGCCGACGCATCGGCATCGCCGTTCCGTATGTGGGTGCGCCCCATTTTACCGTGCCGAACGAGGATGCGTTCCGTCATTTCGCGAACGCATACGGAGACGACAATCCTCTGTGGTGCGATCCGGACCACGCACGCACGACGCGTTGGGGCGGAGTGATTGCGGCGCCCGCGATGGTCGGCGGCGATTGCGTGACCGGCCTGGACGAGATCACGGAGGTTCCCGACGAGCACAAGGCGCTCATGAAGGGGGATCCGCTGCGGGGCGTCCACGCGTTCTACTCGGGGATGGCGCGCGAGTGGTGGGCGCCGCTCTATCCGGGGCGAGCCGTGTGGAAGCGCAACGCGCTCGTCGGCGTGTTCGACAAGAAGAGCGAGTTCGCCGATCGCGCGGTGCACGAGTGGAGCGCACAGGTGTTCCGCGATGATCGCGACATGTTGCTCGCCGCACAGTATCGGCTCATGATCCGCACGGAGCGCAAGAAGGCCGTCGAGAAGGGGAAGTACAAGGCCGTCGAGATCGCGCCGTATACCCCCGAGCAGCTGGCCGAGATCGATGCACAGTATGCGAGCGAGAAGCCGCGTGGAGCCGAGCCCCGCTACTGGGAGGACGTCGAAGAGGGCGACGAGCTCGAGCCGCGCGTGAAGGGGCCTCTCACCGTCACCGACATGATCTGCTGGCATGTCGGGGTGGGCATGGGCTCGTACTCGGTGGCGCCGCTACGTCTGGGCTACAAGAACCGCCAGCGCATCCCGCGCTTCTATCACCCGAACGAGCTCAATGTCCCCGACGTCGCGCAGCGCTGCCACTGGGATGCGGACTTCGCGCGTGAGGCCGGGAATCCGCACATCTACGACTACGGCCGCATGCGCGAGACCTGGCTCGTACACCTGTGCACGGATTGGATGGGAGACGACGGCTGGCTGTGGAAGCTCGATGCCGAGATGCGTCGCTTCAATTTCGTGGGCGATACCCACTGGATGCGCGGTCGCGTCACGCGCAAGTATCTAGCGGAAGGGGATCGGCCCGCGGTCGATCTCGACGTATGGGGCGAGAACCAGCGCGCAGAGGTGACCACGCCGGGGCACGCGACGATCTTGCTCCCGAGTCGACACTACGGTGCGGTGCGTCTGCCCGATCCTCCCGGCGGCGCCGGGGATCTGCAGAGCGCGCTCGATGCGATCGTCGAGCGGTTCCAGCGCGAGGGATGACGTCGTGCCGGCGCCGCTCTCAGCGGGCCTCGACGGCGCTGCTGCCGAGGGCGGCGGCATGCTCGTCGGACGTTCCGAAGCGCGTCTCGAGCACCCAGCTGCGCTTGAAGTAGAAGTGGGCGGGGACCTCCCAGGTGAAACCCATCCCGCCGTGGATCTGGATGCACGCGCGCGAGTTCTTCATCGCAGCATCGCTCGCCACGATCTTCGCGCAGGACACCGCACGCCGCACGTCACCCACCTCGGGGTGAGCGATCGTCGCCGCGGCTGCGTAGACGCCGGCCCGCGCGAGCTCCTGCCGCGCAAACATGTCCGCGAGCATGTGCTTGAGAGCCTGGAACGATCCGATCACGCGCCCGAACTGCTCCCGCTCCTTGGCGTAGGCGCAGGCGAGATCGAGCGTAGACTCGGCGATGCCGAGCATCTCGCCCGCGCCGAGCGCGGTGCCTTCCCGGCGAAGGCGCCGGGCGAGATCGGCGCCGCCCAGCTCCTCGCCGGGAGGAAGCGCTTCGACGTGGTGCAGCGGGGTGAGCGGATCGAGCGGCGTGGCCACGGGCTCGGCGCGAAGCGCCTTGGGATCGAGGCGCTCGACGCGATCCGGATACAGGACGAGGAGCGCATCGAGCGAGGCCCAGTGCTCGATGAGGATCGGCGTCGAAGACGCGCCCGCGAGATCGAGTCCTCCCACGACGACGTCGCCCTGGGCGGCGCCGTCGACGAGACCTGCCGCCAGGTGCGTCCATGCGACCGGGCCCGGAGCGACTGCGCGGCCGAGCTCCTCGAACACGAGAACGGCCTCGGGCATGCCGAGGCCGACGCCGCCCTGCGACTCGGGCAGGCGAAGCGAGAACACGCCGAGCTCGGCGAGATCCCTCCACAGCGCAGCATCGAAGCCGCCCTGCGCCTCGAACGCAGCGAATTGATTCGGGGTGACGCGATCGTGGCAGAAGGCGCGCACGCCGTCTCGCAGGTCCTGTTGATCCGAATTGATGCGGAAGTCCACGCTATCGCTCCTCGAGGCGCATTCGCCGTTTCGTCAGCGATCCTTGGGCAGGCCGAGGATGCGCTCGGCCACGATGTTGCGCTGGATCTGCGACGTTCCGGCCGCGATGGTCAGGTTGATCGACTTGAGCGCAGCTGCCAGGAAGCGCCGCGCCGGCAGACCGGCGACATCGTCGCGGCACAAGCCGGCGCGACCGAGCACGCGCATTGCGAGCTCGCCGAGCCGCTGGTCGAGCTCCGCGTAGAGCAGCTTCACCGCCGAACCGCCGAGGCCGGGCACGCCCGTTTCGCTGATCTCGGACACGCCCATCTTCACCATCGCCCACAGCGCGTCGAGCTCCGCCTGCAGGCGTCCGATCTCCTTGCGCAGCGTGGCATCCTCCGACGCATGGGCACCGTATCGTGTCACCCGCTTCGCCGCTGCAACGACCTCCTGCAGGAACTCCTGCTGTGCGTAGATCGCACCCGCGAACGCGGTTCCGCGCTCGAAGCGCAGCGTCACGTTCGTCACGCGCCAGCCGTCGTTCTCGCCACCGATTCGATTCGACACCGGAACGCGTACGTCCGTGAGGAACACCTCGCTGAACTCGCCCTCTCCCACCAGGGTCTTCAGGGGCCGGACCTCGATCCCCGGCAGGTTCATGGGCAGGATCAGCCACGAGATCCCTTTGTGCTTCGGAACGTCGGGATCCGTTCGCACGAGGAGCTCGCAGTAGTCCGCGACCTGAGCGTACGTGGTCCAGATTTTGTGTCCGTTCACCACGTAGTGATCGCCGTCGCGCTCGGCTCGCGTGCGCAGGCTTGCCAGATCCGATCCCGCCGTGGGCTCGCTGAAGCCCTGGCACCACACCTGCTCGCCACGAAGGATCTGCGGGATGTGATTCGCCTTCTGGTCGGGAGTTCCTTCGACGATGATCGTCGGCCCCGCGTGCTTCACACCGACGAAGTTGATGCCGACGTACGGCGCCTTCGCGCGCCCGATCTCCTCGAAGTAGACGAGCTGTTGGATCGGAGATGCGCTGCGGCCGCCGTACTCCTTCGGCCAGTCGATGCATGCGTAACCGGCCTCGTGGAGCTTTCGCTGCCAGCCGGTGTCATAGGCGCGGCGCGCCGGCCAGTCGTGGAGGGGAGGCGGTGCTCCGTGCTCCGGAACGGCCTTCTCGAGCCAGCTCCGAAGCTCGGCGCGAAACTGTTCATCCGAGGCCGAGTATCGAAGATCCACGGGAGGTTCCCCATACGTCGCTGGGAGTGGACGTCGTTGCGAACGGCGGCGACTCTGGCGAATCCGCCTGGGGGCCGCAAGCTGCCCGGTCCTATCCGCGCGATGGGGTCCGCCGCGTGAAGGAGTCGACATGAGCCAGTGGCGCGAGGTGGTCGAGGGCCGCTTCTCGGTCGTGCACGACAGCCGCCAGGATCGGTGCATGGAGCTGTCCGAGGCGATCCGCTGCTTCGTGCGGCCGGGGATGCGCATCAATCCCTGCAGCTTGCAGGCGCGGCCCGTGGCGGCTCTCTACGAGCTGTGCCGGCAGTTCGCGGGGAAGAAGCCCGGATTCGAGTTCATCTCGTCGTCGCTCAGCGGCAACTACTTGCAGCTCGTGCACCTGAACCTGCTCCGCCGCGCCATCGTCTCGTTCGCGGGCGAGGGCTATCCGACGCCGGGGCCGACGCCGGTGATCGCGCGCGCGCTCGCTCGCGGCGAGCTCGAGCTCGAGAACTGGACCATGCTCACCATCTCGCAGCGCCTGCTGGCGGGAGCCCTGGGCGTGGGATTCCTGCCCACGCGGTCCATCGTTGGAAGCTCGCTCGCGGACGAGCTGCAGGCGACGGGCTCGTTCGCGCAGGTGGCCGATCCCTTCCAGCCTGGCGTCGCGCAGGGAGTGGTTCGCGCCTATCGCCCGGACGTTTCCTTCGTGCACGCGTGGGCCGCCGATCGCGCGGGGAATGCGGTGTGCTTTCCACCGTACCAGGAGAACGTCTACGGCGCGCTCGCCGCGCGCGAGGGTGTGATCCTCACCGCCGACCGCATCGTGTCCACCGACTTCATCCGGCGGCACTCGCACCTGGTGCGTGTCCCCGCCGAGCGCGTGATCGCCGTGTGCGAGGCGCCGTTCGGCTCGCATCCGTATGGAAACTACTGCGAGGGTGTCCCCGAGCTCGTTCCCTACGCGAACGACTACGCGTTCATGGCGGAGCATCGCCGCGCGCAGGACGACGAAGCGCGGTACGCGGCGTGGATCGACGACTGGATTCTCTCGCCGCGCAGTCAACACGAATATCTGGAGAGGCTCGGTGAGGAGCGGCGGCAGCGCCTGTTCTTCCTGGCGAAGCCGGAGTCGTGGCGTGACGAGCTCGAGCGGCATGCGGCGGACCTCGACGTGGACCGTCCCGCGAACCCCATCGAGGAGATGATCGTGCAGGGCGCGCGCTTCCTCGCGCGGCGCATCCCCGAGCAGGGCTTTCGCACGGTTCTCTCGGGCGTGGGGCAGGCGGCGCTCATGGCGTGGCTCGCTTCGCATCGGCTGCGCGAGCAGGGCGTGGAGTTCGCGATGGTGGCCGAGACGGGGATGTACGGGCACGACCCGCGGCCGGGTGACGCATTCCTGTTGAACTACTGGAACCTGCCAACGACGACGCTGCTCACCGACGTGCTGGAGGCGCTCGGCATCCACGGCTGCGGCGCGGCGAATCGCTGTCTGGCGACGCTTGGCGCGGGTCAGGTGGACCCGCACGGGAATCTCAACTCCACGCGGGCGGAAGACGGGAAGTTCATCGTCGGTTCGGGAGGCGCGAACGACCTCGCCAGTGCAGCGAGCGAGACGGTCGTCGTGGCCGTGCAGCGCACGCAGACGTTCGTGGAGCGGGTGGACTACGTGACGAGTCCGGGAACGCGCGTGAGCGCGGTGATCTCGACGCTCGGCCGCTTCGAGAAGCGCGGTGGCGACACGCTCGTTCTTACCGGCTATCTCTGCCGCCCCGGCGACACGCGCGAGGACGCGGTTCGCCGGATCCAGGAGCGCTGCGGTTGGCAGATCGAGGTGGCCGACGAGCTCGAGCCGATGGGGCCGGCGACGGCGGAGGAGCTTGCGATCCTGCGCGTGCTCGATCCCGAGCGCTGTTTCCTCGGCAAGGCCGCCAAGGAGTAGGGCGAGATCTGACCGCGACCGGCGGCCGGTGCGGGCACGCGAAGAGAAGAGGAGACGAACGAATGTCGACGAGTCCGGTATTGGTGGAGAGGGATGGCTACGTCGCCCGTGTGACGCTGAACGACCCCGAGGCACTGAATGCGCTCGGCACCGAGATGATGGGCGAGCTCCGCCGCATCTGGCCCGAGCTCGATGCGGATCCGGCGTGCCGGGTCGTCGTGCTCACCGGTGCGGGCTCGAAGGGGTTCTGCTCGGGGTTGCGGGCGCAGAACATCGACGTGGATCCGAGCTCGCGTCCCTCCGTGTTCCCTCGCTTCACGCCGCGCCAGTGCGGCCTGTGGAAGCCGGTGATCGTGGCGGTGAATGGGATCTGCGCCTCGGGTGGTCTGCATTTCCTGTCGCATGCCGAGATCGTACTCGCTGCCGAATCCGCGCGCTTCTTGGATACGCATGTAAGTGTCGGTCAGGTCTCGGGGCTCGAGGCCACGTGCCTTGCGCGCCGCATTCCGCTGGAGGCAGTCCTGCGCATGGTCGTTCTCGGCCGCTCCGAGCGGATCGACGCGCGCCGGGCTCTGCAGATCGGCTTGGTGAGCGAGGTGCTCCCGGATGCGGAGCTCCTGCCGCGCGCGATGGAGCTCGCAAACGTGATCGCGTCGAACTCACCGCAGGCGATTCGCCACTCCCTGCAAGCGCTGTGGGAGGGCCTCGATCGAGGTCTCGAGGATGCGCTCGCGAACGCCTGGAAGCACATCGTCGAGCATCGTTCGCACCCAGATGCGCGCGAGGGCGGCAAGGCATTCCTCGAGAAGCGACCGGCCCAGTGGCAGGACTGAGCGCTGCGCGGAGCGGACGCGAGTCCGCGGGATCCTGAAACCCCAATCGAGACGAGCGATCGTCGAGAGAACCAACGGAGGCGAGAACAACGCATGGGATACGAAACGATCATCGTCGAGCGACGCGGCCACGTGGGATGGCTCATCTTCAATCGCCCGAGCTCGCTGAACGCCATGAGCGGGAAGCTCATGGACGAGACCGCGCAGGCCTGGGTCGAGCTCGACCGCGACCCGCAGGTGCGCGTCATCGTGAACAGCGGCATGGGGCGCGCGTTCAATACGGGTGCCGACGTGAAGGAGATCGCCTCGGACGAACAGGGCATGAAGCGCTACCGCGAGAAGCTCGAGAACTTCTCCCTTCGGCTAACCGCCTGGCACTGTGGCGTCGAGAAGCCGGTGATCTGCGCGGTAAACGGGATCTGCGCGGGCGGCGGCCTGCATTATGTCGCCGACGCGGACATCGTGATCGCGTCGAGCAACGCCACGTTCTTCGATCCGCACACGTCCGTCGGACAGGTGGTGGCGTACGAGGCGATCGGTCTCGTCCGCCGCATGCCCTTCGAGTCGGTGATGCGCATGGCGCTCACCGGAAAGTACGAGCGCATGAGCGCGCAGCGCGCCTTGGAGCTCGGCATGATCAGCCAGATCGTCGATCCGCCGGAGAGCCTCTTCGACGAGGCGCAGGCCCTGGCCGAGAAGATCGCGAAGAACTCGCCGTCCGCGATGATCGCCTCGAAGAAGGCGCTCTGGGGGGCGATGGAGGCGGGGCTCACCGATGCGATGAAGGAGGGCGGCAAGCACCTGATGGCCCTCTGGGATCACCCCGATCAGATCGAGGGGCCGAAGGCCTTCGCGGAGAAGCGCGAGCCGCGTTGGAAGGAGTCCTGACGCAGCGCCCGGGCGAGGGGGTGGCGGCCGTGCACGGCACCGCCCCCTCGCGTGGCTCGTTACTTGGATCCCGCGCGCGGCATTCCGAGCACGCGCTGCGCCACGATGTCGCGCTGGATCTGCGAGGTGCCGCCGAACACGGAGGCCGCTCGCGACCAGAAGTACAGATCGAGATCGAGCCCTTCGCTCACCAGTGGCGCCGCGCCACGCAGATCCATCATCGCGTGGTGCAGCGTCTGATCCGTGCGCGTCATGAGCAGCTTGTCGATCGACCCTTCGGGGCCGGGCGTCGATCCATCCATGCGACTCGTGAGCGTGCGCTGGATCTGCACCTGCAGCGCGCGCAGCTCCACGTAAGCGCGGGCGAGCGCGGTACGCAGGCTCGATGCGCCGCGCAGCTCGTGCGCGCGTGCCTCGTCGTCGAGCAGCCGCAGCGTCCGCGCGAAGCGCGACACCCATCCGATGTCCGCGGGGCCTCGCTCGTAGCCGAGGAGCGACATCGCGATGCCCCAGCCCTGGCCGGGCCGGCCGAGCACCGCATCCACACCGACCTCGGCGCCGTCGAAGAAGACCTCTGCGAACTCGCGGCTCCCGCTCGACGTCACGATCACGCGTGTCTCGACGCCCGGAAGGTTCATCTGGACGAGGAACGCGGAGATGCCCTTGTGTCGTTGCGATCCCGGCTCGGAGCGCGCGAGCAGCAGGCACCAGTCGGACCACACGGCATCGCTCGTCCAGATCTTCTGGCCGAACAGGCGGTAGCCCGTGACCTCGCCGCTCGCATCGCGGATCGGCTCGGCGCGCGTGGACAAGCCCGCGAGATCCGATCCCGCGCCCGGCTCGCTGAAGCCCTGGCACCAGCGCACCTCGCTCGACAGCAGTCCCGGCAGGTGCCGCTTCTTCTGTGCGTCGGTCGCGTGCAGGCGGATCGCGTTGGCGATGTGTCCGAATGCCGGTCCCGCGGGTGCGCCCGCCGCGCCGAGCTCGTCGTTGTAGATCGCCTCGTAGGTGACGGGCAGACCGCGTCCGCCGTATTCCTTGGGGAACGACAGACCCACGTAGCCCGCGCGGTACAGCTTGCGGTGCCACTCGTTCAGGAAATCCGCACGCGCATCCGGGTCGTGCGGAAGCGGTTCGCGCGGAGCGTTCCCGGCGAGCCACCGGCGAAGCTCGTCGCGGAAGATCTTCTCGTCGCTGCTGTCTCGGAAGTCCACGGCTCTATCCCTCCCGCACCGCGGAGGCGATGCGCTCCCCGGAAATGAGCTCGAGCTGCTCGTGCTCGTCGCCGAGCGTCTGGCGATCGAGGAGCGCGCGACGTGCGAGCAGGTGAATGGTGTACTCCCAGGTGAAGGCGACGCCGCCGTGCATCTGCATCGAGGTTTCGACGACCTCGCGGCCGCGTTCCGAGCAGTAGGCCTTGGCGGTGCGCGCAGCGAGCAGCGCCTCGTGCGAAGGAAGCTCGTCGACCGCCCATGCTGCGTACCATGCGAGCCCGCGCGCAGCCTCGGTGGAGACGGCGGCCTCGGCGGCCATGTGCTGCACGGCCTGAAAGGTTCCGATGGCGACGCCGAACTGCTCCCGCGAAGCGGTGTGCTTGACCGCCGCATCGAGGGCGGCCTGCATCACGCCGACGAGATCCGCCGAGAGTGCCGCCAGGGTGAGCGCCTGCCAGCGCTCGAGGGCCTGCGCATCCAGCGCACCCCCGAGATCGCCTACGTCCACGGTGTTCGCATCCGCGCGCACGGGCCGAAGCTCGCGCGTGAGATCGATGCCACCGTAAGGTGTAGGCTCCATGGCGAGTGCCACCAGGTGACGACCCTCGCGGTCGAGGGCGAGCGCAGCCTCGGCGCCGCGGCTCTCCCAGGCGATTGCATCCTCGCCGGCGCGTGCCAGGCGCGTGAGCGTGGGATCGAGCGCCACGGTGAGGCGACGCGAGCCGTCTCCGAGGGATCCCAGCAAATCGTGTGAGGCGCCCGCCGCGACGAGCAGCGACGTCGCCGACACGGCGGAGCCGATGAAGGGGAGCGGGACGAGCTGCTTGCCGAGCTCCTCTGCCGCGAGGACGACCTCGACACCCGAGAATGCGCCGCCGCCGGCCTCTTCGGGAATGCGCATGCCGAGAAGGCCGATCTCGGCGAGCTGGCTCCACTCCTCGCTGCCATCGCCGCGGGCAGGGAGATCCGCGACGGAGGGCGGTGCCATGTCGGCAGCGATCTGTGCGATGGTCTCGCGCAGGATTCGTTGCTCTTCGTTCAGACTCGCGTCCATGACTTCCCCTTGGTGGCGCACGGTACGGGGCTACGACGATCGGCCCGTGAACGCGCTCGTTGGAGGGAGAACGCGCGGGATCATATGGTGCGCTCGCCCTCCGTGCCAGAATTCTCGCCCCTTCGGGCGCGACACGCGTCCGGCAGGCGCACCCCCGGGGAAGTCCGGATGCCGAGAGCCCTGCCCCGTCCTGCAGGCCGTTGCCCGCCCACGAAACACCCGCGGAACCTGCTACGATCCGCTCCTCCCCCAACCGACCGAGATCACACCCACCCATCGCGTACTCGGGTATGGGGATCCGCGGCGCGAGCCGTGCGACGGACGAAATCGAATGATCGGAAAGGAATCGCCATGCGCGTGGAAGTGACGATGCTGAGCCCCGAGACGGATCAGTACGCCGGCGGAGGCCGAAAGGGCCTCACCGTCGAGCGCATCGTAGAGACGGCGAAGAGGATGGAGGCGCTCGGCTTCGACACGGGGACGACGCCCGAGGCGGGCCACGACCCCTACCTGCCGCTCGCGATCGCGGCCGAGCACACGACCCGCATGAAGCTCGGCACGAACGTGGCGATCTCGTTTCCTCGCAGCCCGATGGTGACGGCGCAGATCGCGTGGGATCTGCAGCAGCTCTCCGGGGGACGGTTCCTGCTCGGCATCGGCACGCAGGTGAAGGGCCACAACGAGCGGCGCTATGCCGCTCCGTGGACGGGTGCGGCGGGACCGCGCCAGCGCGAGTACGTCGAGTGCATGAAGGCGATGTTCCACAACTTCCGCACCGGCGAGAAGCCGCGCTACGAGGGCGAGTTCTACCAGTTCACGCTGATGTCGCCGTTCTTCAGCCCGGGACCGATCGACTATCCCGATCCGCCGATCTACATCGCTGCAGTGAACAAGTACATGGCCCGGCTCGCGGGGGAGCTGTGCGAGGGGCTGCGCATGCACCCGATCTCGAGCTTCGAGCACACCCGCCAGGTGATCCTGCCCGAGGTCGAGGCGGGCGCCCGCAAGACCGGACGCAACCGATCGGATGTCGACGTCGTCGGCTGTCCGTTCCTCGCGGTGAGCAAGGACCAGGCGGGACTCGAGGCTGCGAAGGCCGCGGTGAAGCAGCGCATCTCCTTCTACGCATCGACGCGCACCTACCACTCGGTGCTCGCCTTCCACGGCTGGGAGGACGTCGGCATGAAGCTCCATCAGCTCTCGCTGGAGGGGAAGTGGAAGGAGCTTCCGGGGCTGATCAGCGACGAGATGCTCGAGGCCTTCGCCATCGTCGCCGTGGGAGACGAGCTGGCTCCCAAGCTCAGGGAGCGATGCACGGGAATCTACGACACGCTACTCCTCGACGGATCGCGTGCGCTGATGGAGGACGAGGCCTGGCTGCGTCGTACGATCGACGAGCTGCATCGATCCTGAGCGCGCCGCAGCGAGGAGACGAAGAGATGAGCAGCGCACTCACGGGTCTGCGCGTCGTGGACCTCACCAACGTGGGACCCGGTGCCCATTGCACGCGGATCCTGG
>CAZOTO010000031.1:0-25419 GCA_964582775.1 uncultured Myxococcales bacterium | reverse complement strand
TCGAGGGTGATGCGCTTCAAGTCGGGCGCCGCGGCTGCCATGATCGCCTTGCCCGTCTCGACGGAGCCCGTGAAGCCGATCTTCGCGAAGCCCGGATGTGCGGTCATCCAGCGGCCGAGCTCGTCGCCACCCGAGAGCACGTTCAGCACCCCCGCGGGGAAGACCTCGCGCAGGATCTCGCCGAGCAGGAGCGTCGAGAGCGGCGTGTACGGCGACGGCTTCAACACGATCGTGTTCCCGGTCACGAGCGCCGGTGCGATCTTCCACGCCGCCATCACCACCGGGAAGTTCCACGGCGTGATCGCGGCAACGACGCCAAGCGGCCGGCGATGGATCTCGGCGCGCACGAAGGCGTCGTCCTGGGCGATCTCGACGGGGAGATCGATCGCAGCCGTGGCCCGCAGCCAGCCCACCGTGCCGTGCGCCTCGCCGATGGCCATCGCGAGCGGCTTCCCCTGCTCCCGAGTGAGGACTCGGCCGATGCGCTCGGCCTGGCTCTCGATCGCATCGGCCGCCGCGAGCAGTCGACGCCGGCGCTCCGCGACCGGTGTCGCGCTCCACGCCGGGAACGCGCGCCGCGCAGCCTCGACGGCCTGGTCGAGCTGCTCGCGCGTCGCTTCGGGCGCCCGCTCGAAGACCTCGCCGGTCGATGGATCGATCACTCCGAAGGTCTTCGCCCCGGCGGCCGCCTTGCCATCGATCGTGTGCGTGTACGAGCTCATGGGACCTCCTTCGCTCCGCACGCATTCGTGTTCGAGCGGAGCGCGCGCCTCCGTTCAGATCTTCGCGACGTTGAGCACCTGGATCTCCGTATACGCCTCGAGCCCGAACGTGCCGTTCTCGCGGCCCAGCCCCGACCACTTCACGCCGCCGAACGGAAGCGTGGGCAGCAGCGTCGTGTGCTGGTTCACCCAGGCGGTTCCGCACTCCAGACGACCTGCGAGCTCGGCGCCGCGCGCGAGGTCGCGCGTCCACACCGATCCGCCAAGACCGTACTTCGGTGCATTCGCGCGCGCGATCGCGTCATCGACATCCGTATAGCGGATCACGGGAAGCGCTGGACCAAACTGCTCCTCGTCCACCAGGCGCATGCCCTCCTTGGCATCGGCGACGATCGTGAGCGGATAGAAGTAGCCCGGACCCTGCGGCCGCTCGCCGCCGAGAAGGATGCGCGCGCCACGCGCCTTCGCCTCGTCGACCAGCGAAGCCACCTTGTCGCGCTGCATCGCGTTGTTGAGCGGGCCGTAGTCCACGCCATCCTCGGTTCCGGGACCGACCTTCTTCGTGCGGCCGATCGCGACGAGCTGCGCGCACATCTCGTCATGGATCGAGTCGTGCACGTACAGGCGCTTGAGCGCTGCGCACACCTGCCCGCTGTTCGTGAACGCCGCCTCGAAGATCTTCGGTGCGATCGCCGCGACATCGACATCGGGAAGCACGACCGCGGCGTCGTTTCCGCCGAGCTCGAGCGTGACGCGCTTCAGGTCCGGCGCCGCCGCCGCCATGATCGCCTTGCCCGTGTCGACGGAGCCGGTGAATGCGATCTTCGCGAAGCCCGGATGTGCGGTCATCCAGCGGCCGAGACCATCCCCGCCGGAGAGCACGTTCACCACGCCCGGAGGCACGATGTCGCGGAGGAGCTCCCCGAGCCGGAGCGTCGAGAGCGGCGTGTACGGCGAGGGCTTCAACACGATCGTGTTCCCGGTGAGGATCGCGGGTGCGATCTTCCATGCGGCCATCAGCAGCGGGAAGTTCCAGGGCGTGATCCCGGCGATCACGCCGAGCGGGCGCCGGCGGATCTCGGCGCGCACGAAGGCGTCGTCCTGCACCACCTGCGTCGGCAGATCGAGTCCCGCAGTCACCTGGAACCAGATCATCGCCCCGATCGCCTCGCCCATCGCCGGCGGGATCGGCTTGCCCTGCTCGCGCGTCACCACTTGCGCGAGCTCGTTCGTGTTCTTCTGGATCACCTCTGCGATGCGCAGCAACACGTTCTTGCGCTCCTCGATCGGCGTCGCGCTCCAGGCCGGGAAGGCGCGGCGCGCGGCATCCACCGCCTGATCGAGCTGCTCGCGCGTCGCCTCGGGCGCGCTGGCGAAGGGCTTCTCCGTCGCCGGATCGATCACGTCGAAGCTCTGGCGGGCGGAGACCGCCTTGCCGTCGATGGTGAGGGTGTACTGCGTCATGGGAAGGCCTCCTCGATCCTCGATCGTGTATGGCGAACGGTGCACCGCGAGCCTAGGCCTGTGCGGGCCCGGACGTCAACGAGGGCGCGAGTCCCTCCCCCCGGATTCCGCACGATCCCGACGGAGGATCACAGATAGGACTGCGTGCCCTCTCCTCGCGCGATCATCCCGCCCAGCCGCGCGAGCTGCCAGCTCGCACCGCCGAAGGTGCTCTCGATCTGCTTCGCCCACAGGAAGAAGCGGTGGATCGGGTAGTCGATGTCGGCGCCGGTACCGCCGTGAAGGTGCTGCGCGGTGTGGACGACCTCGTGGCCGCCGCGGCACGCCCACCACTTCGCGGCCGCAAGCTCGCGATCGGCCGAGAGATTCGCGTCGAGCCGCCACGCGGCCTGCCACAGCGTCGAGCGCATGGCCTCGACGGCGATGTAGCCGTCCGCTGCGCGCAGCGAAACGCTCTGGAAGGTGGCGATCGAGCGGCCGAACTGCTTGCGGCTCGTCGTGTACTCCGCCGTGCGCCGCAGTGCCTCGCTCGCCACACCGAGCTGAAGCGCCGAGAGCGCGAGCAGCGCGCGCGCCTCGATCCAGCGCAGGATCGCCGCACCTCGGCTCGCATCGCCGAGCACGTCGCCTTGCGCCACCGCCACGCCATCGAGCCGCACGTGCGCCTGCGGCTCGTGATTCGTGGCGCGCTGCGGCTCACGCGCGACCCCTTTCGCCTTCGGATCGACGAGGAAGAGCCCCACGGAGTCCCCGTCCGTTCGCGCCGAGACGAGGATGCGATCCGCCAGGTGCGCGATCGGCACGCAGGTCTTCTCGCCGTCGAGGCGCCAGCCGCTTCCTTCGCGCCGCGCGCGCAGGCGGGGCTTCGCGATGTCGGCCTGCCCCGGCTCGTAGAGCGCCGCCGTGAGCAGCACCTCGCCCGCGACGAGCGGCGCCACCCAGCGCGAGCGCTGCGCGTCGCTCCCGAACTCGGCGAGGGGCATCGCCGCACACACGACACCCGCCACGATCGGCACCTGCGCGAGCGCGCGGCCCTGCTCCTCGAGCACGATCGCGAGCTCCTCGAGCCCCATGCCGCTGCCGCCCACGCTCTCGGGAAGCGCGACACCGAGCAGGTTCGCCTCGGCGAGCGCCTTCCACAGCTCGCGGTCGATCCCGTCCTCGCTCGACTCGATCGCCCTCAGGTGCTCGTGATCCGCGCGATCCTGGAAGATCTGGCGGGCGAGCTCGCGCACGGCCTCTTGCTCTTCGGTGTATGCGAAGTCCACGGGTGGATGCCTCCTGGATCTAGCGCGGCACGCGGGGCATGCGAAGCCCCGCCATCGCCACGATCTCGCGTTGGATCTCGTTCACGCCGCCGCCGAACGTGTTGATCTGGCAGCCGCGCACGCCCTGCTCGATCTCGCCCCGCAGCACGGCTCCGGGCGAGCCCGCGCGCAGAGTTCCGGCCGCACCGAGCACGCCGAGCAGCTGGCGGTAGACCTCGATCAGGCACTCGGTGCCGTACACCTTCACCGCCGAGGCGCGGGCCGGATCGAGGCGGCCCTGCTCGAGCTCCCAGGCCATGCGCCAGTTCAAGACCTTCATCGCCTCGGCCCGCGCGTAGGCCTCGGCGAGCGCCATCTGCACCCACGGCTGCTCGGCGACGGGCCGCCCGTCGTCGCCCTCCGTCGACTGCGCCCAGCGCGCCACGTCGTCCACGTGCTTCACGCCGATGATGCTGAACGCGGCAAGACCGATGCGCTCGTGGTTGAGCTGGGTAGTGATCATCTTCCACCCGCCGTTCAACCCGCCCACGATGCGCGAGGCCGGCACGCGCACGTTGTCGTAGTAGCTCATGCAGGTGGCGCCGCTGCCCACGGTGTGGATCAGCGAAGCCTCGAAGCCGGGTGTCTTCGTATCGAGGATGAAGATCGTGATCCCCTGGTGCTTCGGCGCATCGGGATCCGTGCGGGCGGCGAGCCAGATGTAGTCCGCGTCGTTCGCGCCGCTGGTGAAGATCTTCGTGCCGTTGATCACGTAGTCGTTGCCATCGCGCACCGCCGCGGTCTTGAGCGACGCGAGGTCGGTGCCCGCCTCGGGCTCCGTGTAGCCGATCGCGAAGTGGATCTCGCCGGCGAGGATCCCCGACAGGAACTCCTTCTTGTGCTCCTCGCTGCCGTGGGCCAGAATCGCCGGCCCCACGGTGCTGAGCGTCACGAACGGAAGGGGCGCCCCCGCGCGGCGCGCCTCCTCGAAGAAGATCATCTGCTCGATGCCCCGGAAGCCCTGACCCCCATACTCCTTGGGGAAGCCCACCCCGAGCCAGCCGTCGCGGCCCATCTGGCGGATGAGCGTGCGGTAGAGGTTGCCGCCCTCCATCCCCACCGACGCCTCGCGGATCTCGGGGGTGATCAGCTCTTCGAAGTAGGCGCGGATCTTCGCGCGCAGGGCCTTCTGGTCGGATGTGAAGTCGACGTACATGGCAGCGCCTCGCCGTTCGGGTTGCGGTTCCCGCCCATGATAGCCGCGGAACCGGTGCGATTTCAGTCCGGGCGGGGGCCTGCGCGGATGCACGGAGGGGGAGGATGGCCGGCCGGCGCAGGGCCCCGGCGGGTCGGTCGCGGGAGCCCCTGCCCAACCGCGCAGAGGCACCCGCGCCCTCCGCCAACGTGGACTGGGCCGACGCCGGCGCATCGCACTCCTCATCCTCGCCGCGCGAAGTCCCTTCCACCGGAACGTCCGGTCATGCGAGTATGTCCGCATGACTCGATCCTCGCGCATCGCTTGCCTTCTGTGCGTCTCGCTCACTCTGTCCTCGTGTGTCACGCCCGGCACGATCGAGGAGCAGCCGTGGATCGAGGTGACGTCGGAGCACTTCACGCTCCTCAGCAATGCGAGCGAGAAACAGACCGTCGAGCTCGCCCGGGATCTCGAGCGGTTCCGCGCGGCCATCTTGAAGCTCACCGGATCGCGAGACGTGGACTCCAAAGTTCCGGTCCGGATCCATGTACTGGATGACCTGTTCCCGGCCTTTCGACCCGGATCGCTCGCGGTCGGCTACATCGTCCCGACGGCGCACGACCACTACATCGCCATCGACGCGAATCGAGCTCCCGACGAAACCCGGCGCATCGTCTTCCACGAGTTCGTGCATTTCGTTCTGCGCAATCAGGACGATCCCACGCAGTACCCACTATGGTACGACGAAGGGCTCGCAGAGATGCTCGGCACGGGACGGATCACCCAAGCTGGATTCGAGATCGCGCTCAACGATCGGAGGCGCCTCCAGCCCCTGATCGACGGCGGTCTGGTGCACGAGACGAATCTCTCCCTCGAACGGATCATGACCACGAGGAGCCTCTACGGCTGGCACCCCGCTCTCATCGCGGACTTCTACAACAAGGCGTGGGCGTTCACGCATTTCCTCCACACCGCGCATCTGTCCGAGGGGGTCGATTACTTCCAGCCGATGCTGCGGTATCTGCAGCTCCTCGATCAAGGTTGCGAACCGGCCGAGGCACTGGATCGGGCGTTCGGCTCCACCTACGCAGATCTCGAGCGACGGTTCCACCGCTATCTCACCCAGCGCGGGATCCCGGCCGTGCGGCTTGCCGCCGAGGATCTGCAGGCGAGCGATCGAGCGTCGACGCGGATCGTGCCGAAGGGCGAGGCCCTCTATCGGCTCGGCGATCTTGCGCGTCACGCCGGAGCCAAGAAGTCCGATCTCGCCACGGATCTCTTTCGCCAGGCGCAGGCCGCGGATCCTGCGTACGCACTGGCGTACGAGGGAATCGCATGGAGCCGCGCTCCGCAGGGCGACCCGGAGGCGCAGGGCCTGTTCGCGCGCGCAATCGAGCTCGCACGCGAGCTTCCCGCGGCGTACGCCGGGCTCGGTGCGACCCATCTCGCTGATCCGGAGCTCGACGAGGACGGCCTCATCGAGGGACTGCAGTCGCTGGAGAAGGCACGTGCACTGCTTCCGTGGAGCTCGCAGACCTCCGTCTGGCTCGCGGGACTGTACGTCCGCGCCGGCGGCGACAATCAGTACTAGCGCGCGCGCAATCTCCTCGAAGAGGTGTTGCGCTGGTCCGAGGGAGAGAGCGCGCTGACCACACAGGCCCGAGATCTGCTCGCCGAGCTCGATCGGCTCGCGCTGCCATAGCGCCTGCAGGCGTCGGGTGGTCCCGCGGGTCAGATCCGCACGCGGCGCAGGCGAAGCGCATTCGCGATCACGGACACGGAGCTCGCGCTCATCGCCGCCGCGGCGAACATCGGCCCGAGCAACACGCCGAACACCGGATAGAGAAGGCCAGCGGCAATCGGAACCCCGACCGAGTTGTAGACGAACGCGAAGAACAGGTTCTGCGCGACGTTGCGCATCGTCGCCCGCCCGAGCGCACGAGCCCGGGCGATCCCGCGCAGGTCTCCCTTCACGAGCGTGACGCCCGCGCTCTCCATCGCGACGTCGGTTCCCGTTCCCATGGCGATGCCGACGTGGGCCTGCGCGAGCGCGGGCGCATCATTGATTCCGTCGCCCGCCATGGCGACGATGCGTCCCTCGTCCTGCAGCCGCTTCACGTGTTGCGCCTTCTGGTCTGGAAGGACACCGGCGATCACCTCGTCGATGCCGACCGCGCGCGCGACCGCTTCGGCGCGCGCGCGCGCGTCACCCGTAAGCATCACGATGCGGATCCCATCGCGATGCAGACTCTCGATCGCCTCGGAGGTCGAGGGCTTCACGGGATCCGCCACGCCGATCAGACCCGCGAGCGCCCCATCGATGGCGACGAACATCACCGTCTGTCCTTCGCGGCGACGCTCGTCCGCCACCGTTTCGAGGGCGCTCGCCTCGATGCCGAGCGCGTCGAGCAGGCTTCGATTGCCGAGCGCCACCCGCCTGCCCGCGACGTTCCCGAGCACGCCCTGCCCCGTGCGCGATTCGAAATCGTCTGCAACGGACAGCTCCACGCCGCGCGCGCGAGCGCCCTCGACGATCGCCTCCGCGAGCGGGTGCTCGCTCGCTCGCTCGAGGCTCGCTGCCAGGGACAGCACCGGATCTTCCTCGTAGCCCGTCGCGGGCACCACGGAGACGAGCCGCGGCTTGCCCTCGGTGAGCGTGCCCGTCTTGTCCACCACGAGCGTGTCGACCTTGCGCATCGTCTCGATCGCCTCCGCGTCCCGGAAGAGCACGCCCGCACCCGCGCCCCGGCCCGTCGCCACCATGATCGACATCGGAGTCGCAAGGCCGAGCGCACACGGACACGCGATGATGAGCACGGCGACCGCATTCACGAGCGCGTGCGCCATGCGTGGCTCGGGCCCCACGAGGCCCCACACCAGGAACGTCGCGAGTGCGATCAGGACGACCGCGGGAACGAAGTACGCCGCCACCCGATCCACGAGCTTCTGGATCGGCGCACGGCTGCGCTGCGCCTCGGCCACCATGCGCACGATCTGCGCGAGCAACGTCTCGGAGCCGACGCGCTCGGCCTCGATCACGAGCGCGCCCGTGCCGTTCACCGTGGCCCCGATCACGCGATCTCCACTCGCCTTCTGCACCGGGATCGGCTCTCCCGTCACCATGGATTCGTCCACGGAGCTTCGTCCCTCGATCACCACGCCATCGACGGGAACCTTCTCGCCAGGGCGAACGCGCAGCCGATCCCCGACAGCGACACGATCGAGGGTCACGTCCTCCTCGGAGCCATCGGCACGAAGACGCCGCGCGGTCTTCGGGGCCAAGCCGAGCAGCGCGCGAATCGCGGCACCCGTCGCGCTGCGAGCGCGAAGCTCGAGCACCTGCCCCACGAGGACGAGCGTCACGATCACCGCCGCCGCCTCGAAGTAGACGGCGACCTCGCCGCCGTGCCCGCGAAACGAATCCGGGAACCCACCGGGGGCCAGCACCGCGACCACGCTGTATGCGTAGGCCGCGCCCGTGCCGAGCGCGATCAGGGTGAACATGTTCGCGTGTCGGTTGCGAACGGAGGCCCAGCCCCGCGCGAAGAAGGGCGCTCCTCCCCAGAGCACGACCGGCGTCGCCAGCGCGAGCTGGATCCACACGAGCAGCGAGGCGCCGGCCCTGTGGGCGAGCGGCGCTCCCGGCAGCATGTCCGACATCGCGATCAGCACGAGGGGAATCGTGAGGACCGCGCTTCCCCACAGGCGACGCGAGAAGTCGATGAGCTCGGGGTTCTCCTCCTCTTCGAGCGACGGCATCATCGGCTCGAGCGCCATGCCGCAGAGCGGACACGTTCCCGGGCCGTCCTGGACGATCTCGGGGTGCATGGGGCAGGTGTACTTCGTTCCCGAAGGCGCGGCGGGCTCCTCGCGGCGATCGCCCAGGAAGCGCTCGGGATCCGCCCGGAAGCGCTCGCGGCAGCGCGGGTTGCAGAAGCGATAGAGGGTGCCCTCGTGCTCGTGCACGAGCTTCGTGTCCTTTGCGACCTCCATTCCGCACACCGGATCGATGTGCACCGCTCCGGTAGAACCGCTCACGACCGATCCTCCGAGCTGCGTGCGAGCTCCGCGCGCCGCCACAGAAGGTACATCGCGGGGAGCACGACGAGCGTGAGCAGGGTCGAGGAGATCAGCCCTCCCACCATCGGCGCGGCGATCCGCTTCATCAGACTCGCGCCGGTTCCCGTTCCCACCATGACCGGAAGCAGCGCGAGGATCGTCGTCCCTACCGTCATGAGCTTCGGCCGTACCCGATCCACGGCACCCTCCGTGATCGCCTGCACCCAATCGCTCTCGTCTCGCAACCGTCCCTCCCTACGGTAGCGCTCCCATGCCTCGTCGAGATAGACCATCATCACTACCCCCGTCTCCGCCGCGAGCCCTACCAGAGCGATCATCCCCACGCTCACGGCCACCGACAGGTGATACCCCATCGCATACAAGAGCCACACGCCTCCCACCGGCGCGAACACGAGCGTAGCGGCGAGCACGAGCAGGCTCTCGTCGAGCCTTCGGAAGTGCGCATACAGCAGCGCCAGCACGATGGCGAGGGTGAGAGGCACGAGCACCGACAGCCGGCGATTCGCACGCTCCATGTACTCGAACTGTCCCGACCAGACCATCGACATGCCAGCAGGAAGAACGACCTGCTCGCGAACGGCCCGACGGGCCCGCTCCACGTAGCCCCCGATGTCACTCGTCTCGAGATCGACGTAGACCCAGACCGTCCTTCGCGCGTTCTCGCTCTTGATCGTGTCGGGACCGTGTGCGATCTCGACGTCGGCCACCTGTCCGAGCGCAACGGCGTGCCCGAGCGGTGTCGACAGCGCGATCGAGCGCAGCGTGGGGATGTCGTTGCGTAGCTCCCGCGGATAGCGCACGCGAATCGGATAGCGCTCGAGCCCCTCGATCGTATGACTCACGGTGCTGCCTCCAATGGCGGAGCCGACCACCTGCTGCACGTCCTCGACGTTGAGACCGTAGCGCGCCGCGTCCTGCCGGCGAATGCGAACGTCCACGTACCTGCCTCCGAGCGGCCGATCCGCGTAGACCGATGCGGTTCCCTCCAGCCCGGCGAGAACTCCTTCGATCTGCATGCCCACGGCGGACAAGGCCTCGAGGTAGCCCTGCTGCAGCGTCAGGTAGTCTGCGCTGGCGATCTCGGCCAGCGGCTGCCCCGCGCGGACCGTCTGCAGCGGATCCACCAGCAGCTTGATGCCCACGGGGGTGCGTATCCCCGTCGCCAGCATGTCGATCCGATTCTGGATCGGCATCGTCCATGCATTCGTCACACCGGGAAGCTGCACCGCCGCATCGAGCTCGCGCACGATGTCCTCGGCCTTCTTCCCGCGCGGCCACTCGCTCTTCGGCGTGAGGCGGATGATCGTCTCGATCATCATCAGTGGAGCGGGATCCGTCGCAGTCTCTGCGCGTCCGACCTTGCCCAGTACGTGCTCCACCTGCGGGTGTTTCGCGATGAGTCGGTTCGTCTGCTGGAGCAGCTCACGCGCCTTCGTGATCGAGATCCCGGGTGGCGTCGTTGGCATGTACAGCAGATCCCCTTCGTCGAGCGGAGGCATGAACTCGCTACCCAGCCGCCCGAGAGGAATCGCCGTGACCACCACCACGACGAGCGCGACGCCGACCGTGCTCTTGGGACGAGCGAGAACCGCGCGGATCACGGGCCGGTATCCGGCGAGGATCCCCCGGGACAGGGGATTCGACTGCTCCGAGCGCACGGATCCTCGCACCAGGTAGTACATGAGCACGGGAATCAACGTGATCGAGAGCAGGGACGATGCCGCCATCGCAAACGTCTTCGTGTACACGAGGGGAGCGAACATCCGCCCCTCCTGCTGCTCCAGCGCGAGAACCGGCAGGAAGGAGATCGTCACGATGAGCAGCGAGAAGAACAGCGCGCTCCCCACCTCGCGCGCGGCGAGAGAGGCGCCCTCCCTCTGCCCCAGCCCGGGATTTCGCTCGCGATGCTTGTGCAGGTTCTCGACCATCACGACGGAGGCATCGATCATCACTCCGATGGCGATCGCGATTCCCCCCAGGCTCATGATGTTCGCAGAGATGCCGAGCCACCACATGAGGAGGAACGAGGCGAGGATTCCCACGGGAACGGTGACGATCGCGACGAAGGCGGACCGCACGTGCAGCAGGAAGATGGCCATCACGGCGGCCACGACGACTCCCTCCTCGACGAGCGTCGAGCGAAGGGTCGCGATGGCCCGCTCGATGAGTCCCGATCGATCGTAGGACACGTGGATCTCGACCCCCTCCGGCAGGCCCGCCTCGAGCGCGGTGAGCCTTCGCTCCACGCGGTCGATCACCTCGCGCGCATTGGCGCCGTACCGCGCCAGCACGATGCCCCCCACGACCTCGCCCTCGCCGTTCATCTCGGCGATCCCGCGACGTTCCTCCGGCCCGATCTGTACCCGTGCCACCTGCTTCAGCAGCACGGGCGTGTGTCGAAGCGGATCGACCGCGACGGGAATCGTCTCGAGATCTGCGAGCGACGCGATGTAGCCGTGACTGCGCACCATGAACTCGGTCTCGGCCATCTCGATCACCCGGCCGCCCGTCGCCACGTTCGCGCCCTGGATCGCCGAGATCACTTGCTCGAGCGTCACGTCGAAGGCCCGCAGGCGCTCGGGATCGACCTCGATCTGGTACTGGCGGACGAAGCCACCGAGAGAAGCGACTTCCGACACGCCCTCGAGGCTCATGAGGTCGTAGCGCACGTACCAGTCCTGGAGCGATCGAAGCTGCGCGAGATCGATCCCGCGAAAGCTCGCGGCGCGCCCGAGCTCGCGGCGCGAGATGCGCCGATCCCCGTCGCGGTCGAAGGCGCGCACCAGTCGATCGAGGGATTCGCGAGCCGACGGGCCGCCGAACAGCCCCAGGAGCACATCGTCCTCGTACACGGGAACGGCCGTTCCTCCCACGCGTTCGCTTCGCCAGCACCAGCCGAGGAGCGCGCGTGCACATCGCTCCTGCGCTCCGATCACGCTGCGCCCTCGTGGCTCCGGAAGCTCGTCCTCTTCGACTCCTCCCGAACGATCCACGTCGAGTGCCGCGCGCAGAACCCGTGCGCGTGGACCGAAGTCGGTCAACGCGTACTGGTAGACCCAGCCCACGCCCGTCGCATCGGGGCCGAGCTGTGGAGTCACACCGGCCGGCAGGCGATCCTTCGCGTAGCTCAGGTACTCCAGCGTGCGCGAGCGCGCCCAGTACAGATCGGTTCCATCCTCGAAGATCACGTAGACCATCGACAACCCGAAGAACGAATAGCCGCGCACGATCTTGGCATAGGGAACCGCGAGCATCGCCGTGGAGAGCGGATACGTGACCTGGTCCTCGACGAACTCGGGCGTCTGACCGGGAGCCTCCGCCACGACGATCACCTGCACGTCCGAGAGGTCCGGGATCGCATCGACCGGCACGTTCAGCATGGCCCACGCGCCCGCTGCAGCGATCACACCGACGACGAAGAGGACGAAGACGCGGTGGCGCAGGCTGCCTTCGATGATGCGATCGATCATGGCCGGATCTCCGGGGCTGCCTCGACCCGCTCGAGGAACATCCCGCATTCGGAGCAACGACCCGGTTCGTGCGACGTGATGTCGGGATGCATCGGACAGGCGTAGACCACCTCGTCCGAAGCGGCCTCTACGGACGGCGACGGGCCCGACATGCCGTGCCCCTCGTGCCCGTTCGGCCCACCGCGCATCTTGCGAATGGCCTCCTGGAGCTGACTCTCGCTGTCGAGCAGGAACTGACCGCTCACGGCCACGAGCGCGCCCTCTTCGAGACCGGAGAGGACCTCGGTCATGTGGTGGTCTCCGACGAGCCCCGTCACGATCTCGCGCGGCTCGAAGCGGCCCGGGCTCGATTCGACGAACACGAGCTTGCGCCGACCGGAATCGAGGATCGCCTCGGTCGGAAGCGCGAGCACGTTCTCGGCGCGGCGGTACTGGATGTACACGGTCGCGAACATGCCGGGCTTCAGGCGGATGTCCGGATTCTCGAACTCGAGCCGGACGGTGAGCGTACGGCTCGATGCGTCGAGCGTCGGATAGATGTACGACACCTTCCCCTCGATCACGCGCCCCTCCTGATAGGGGAGCTCGAGCTGCGCGGGCTGTCCGACCTCGACCCAGGGTGCATCGAACTCGTAGACCTTGGCGGTCACCCAGATGCGCGCGAGATCTCCGATGCGGTAGAGATCCTCACCGGCGCTCACGCGCGCACCGTCGACCACCCGCTTCTCCAGGACGAATCCCGCATGAGGAGAGCGAATCGGGAGCGTGCGCCGCGTCTCACCCGTGCGCTCGATGCGTGCCACGTCCTCGCGGTCCACGCCCCACAGCTCGAACTTGCGCCGCGCGGAGCGCGCAAGATCGCTCTCGGGTCCGTGCGCACGCACGGCCAGGAGGAGCTCGCGCTGCGCAGCGACGAGCTCCGGCGAGTACAGATCGAAGAGCGGATCCCCTGCACGCACCGGATCGCCCGTGCGCGCCACGTGCACCCTCTCGGCCCAGCCCGAGTAGCGCAGGTTCACGACCGAGATGCGATCCTCGCCGACCTCTACCTCGCCGATCGTGCGCACGTGCCGGAACACCGTCTGGCGCCGTGCGGGCTCGACGCGCACGTTCATGTTCTGCGCCATCGCCGCATCGATCGTGATCCCGCTCGAGGGTGCCGCGAGGGGAACGAGCTCCATGCCGCAAATCGGACACGTGCCCGGTCCCTCCTGCACGACGTGCGGATGCATCCCGCACGTGTACAGGTTCTCCGCGGAAGAGGGCGACGCGCTCGACCGCGAGGCCGTCGAAGCTTCCGGCGCACCCGCCCGCTCCGCATGGCCCGCATGCTCCTTCGCCAACGGAGATTCCTCCGCCGCGCACGCACCGAGCGACAGCACCCATGCGAGAAGCGCGATCACGAGACGGATTCGGATCATGGCATCCTCCCCTGTGGCGTCGCGCCGATCACGGCGTGCGCCTCGGCCGCCTGCAGATGGGTCCCGATCGCGGCTTCGATCCACGTTCGGTCCAGATCGAGCAGATCCACCTCGGCTTGGTAGAGCGAAGCGAAATCCGCCCGCCCCACTGCGTAGTCCGCGAGCACGCTGTCGAGCGCAGCGTGCCCCGCCGGAACCAGCTCGTCGCGATAGCGAAGCGATTGCTCGTAGGCGCGAACCCAGCGAGCGTGGATTCGCTCGAGCTCTTCTCCGATCCGCTCCGACAGGGAACGGTGACGCGCCGTCTCGGCACGCGCCGCCTGCAACCGCGCGGCGCGTTCGGCCCGGCTGCGTGTGGCGCTTCCCCACGGAAGGGGAATGGAGACGCCTGCGCTCAGCAGGTCGGAGTCGTTCATCCCTGGCAGGTCGAACGATCGCGCGTGGTACCCGACCCAGACGGTCACGTCGGGAAGCCGCTCACGGTGCGCGAGCTCGGCAGCCGTCTCCTCGGTGTGGATCCGCTGTGCCAGGAGCGCGAGCTCGGGACGCCGATCGCGCGCCTGCGCGAGCCACACCGAGGGTTCGCCCACGACCGCGAGCGGCTCGACGAGGAGCGGCGTATCGATCGGTGAATCGGCCTCGCGCGAGAGCGCCCTCGCAAGGGCGGCGCGTAGCTCCCGATCCATGCGCTCGAAGCCATCGAGCTCGTCCACGAGGCGATCGCGCAAGAGGGTGAGACGCAGGAGCTCGTGTTGTCCTGCAGCGCCCACCTCGTAGCGCGCGCGCACGGCACGCAGCAGCTCGTCCGCGCGCGCGGCGTGCCGGCGCGTCACCTCTTCGAGCAGCCGCGTGCGGACCAGGCTCCAATACGAGACGAACACCTCGCGGCGAAGTCGATTCGCGGCCTCGTCGCGCTCGTGCTCGCTCGCGCGAGCGCGCGAGAGCGCGAGCTCATCGCGCAAACGGCTCGTACCCCAGGCGGGGAGCATCTGCTCCGCACGCACCTCGAATCCGCTCATCGGGTCGTCGCGCAGCGACAGCGAATCGACCGGCGCGTTGCGGTACGCGAGCTCGAGGCGCGGATCCTCCCAGGCTCCCGCTGCCGATGCCATCGCCTCGAGCTCTGCGACGCGCGACCGTCGGGCCTCGAGGCTCGGATTCGCCGCGATCGCCTGCGCGGCGAGCTGCTCCGGATCATCCTGCGCATGCACCGTCGACGCTTCGATCGCGAATATCATCCCGACGCCCATGACCGCTGCGAAGCGAACCACTCGCTCACGGCGCCTGCTTCTGTCTTGCCTCATGTCCCCGGACTCCTTGCGTGCCATCCACGCGTCCGCGGCCACGCCACGCGCGCCGGGACCGAAGAGGAGCCCGGAGCCGTGCGCGCGATACCCGCGGACGCACTCGATCCTCCGAGAGTTGCGACCCGAACGGCCGGGGAATCAGATCAGGAGCGGCGGATTCGCAAACCGGTACGGCGACCGGGGGCGCACACGCAGGTCGAACGACGCGCGACGCGCGGGGGCGATCACGAGAGGGCCGGCAGCCACTGCGGCCGCGACGGCGATCGCGATCGGGAAGTCGGGAGCGCGAGGAGCGGAGTGATCCGATCCCACGGCGAGATCGTCCACGCAGCAGGCGCCGCGCGAATCCGCGGGCGCGGACGGTGTCGCGGGCGTCTCGTCCTGCGCATGGCAGCCGTGGGAAGCGGCCGGCGCATCGTCCCCATACCGGGAATCGGACACCACGGCCGCGTCCGGCGCCGACGCTCGCGCGCAATCCACTCCGCACAGGGGAAGAACCCCCGTGGCCAGCATCAGGAATGCGACGAGAAGGTGTCGGCCTCGCATGATCCGCCGTGCTCGTGTGTACATCCCGGCAGAAGGCTCCGCCAGGGGAGCACTCCTTCCGCCCGCTCCCGCTTCGGCCCTCCCCGGACCGAGCTGAACCCTACGCCTTCCCCGAGAAGAAGCGCCGCGGATTGTCCAGGATCAGCGCCTCGATCTGCGCCTCGGTGGCGCCGCCGTCGCGAAGCATCGGGGCGATGTGGTCGAGGAAGTGCGTGGGCCGCCACTGCTTGCCGAAGGCCTCGATCAGCGCCGGCGGGATCGGCTCGCCCCGCCAGCACCAGATCGAGTCGTGCGACACCACCGCCCGATCCCCCGCTCCCGCACGGATCAATCGAAGCAGCGATTCGACCCGCTGCGCATCGGGCATCATCGCCTCGATGCCGAAGCGATCGAAGCCCAGATAGGATCCGCCGCGAACGATCTTCATGTGGTAGTCGTGATCCACCGTTCCGCACGAGTGGCCCACCAGGATCCGCTGCGGTGGAACGCCGTGGCCGACCAGGATCGCCTGCTGTTCGTCGCCGAGGGAGCCCGCGTCGGTGTGGGTCAGGATCGGCGCACCCGTCTCGATCGACGCGCGTGCTGCCGCTTCGAGCACGTGCTTCTCGTACTCTGTGATGCGCTCGAGCCCCGTCGCCACCTTGATGATCCCGGCGCGGATGCCCGTACGCCCGATTCCCTCGGTGATCTCGCGCACGAAGAGCTCCGTCATCGCCTCGACGGGCGAGCCGAAGTGACTGCGGAACTCCCAGTACGGCGTGCCGCCCTCGGCCTGCTTGTACAGCCCGGTCGCGCACACGATCTGGAAGCCGGTCGCCTGTGCGACCTCGGCGGCGAGCTCCACGTCGCGTCCCAGATCGTTCGGACATGGATCCACCACCGTGCGGATGCCCTGCGCGCGCAGCTCCTGGATGCGATCGATGCAGATCGCGCGCATCTCGTCGCGGGTAGGACCGGGCCGGATCGTGTCGGCTTCCCATCCCACGAAGCCGATCACCAGGTGCTCGTGCATGAGGGTGCGGCCGAGCGCCTCGAGCGCGATCGGCCCCGTCACGGTCTGGACCGTCATCGTGCGCATTCCTCCCTACCCGTTCGTCGTCCGCGGGCTCCCCTCGGGAATGCAGGCATCGACCGCGGCATCCCCGTAGAGCAGGCGGCAGATCCTCTCGAAATCAGCCCCTGCAGACAGCGCCATCCACCGTCGACCGCGATTACCTGTCCGGTCACCCACTCTCCCGACGGCGCGGAGAAGTACACGACCGCATCGCCGATCTCCTCGGGAAGACCCGAGCGGCCGAGCGGAGTGTCGCGCGCGACGAGAGCCTCTGCCTCGTCCCGTGAGAAGGCGAGGTCCGTGGCCTCGGTCGGCACGTAGCCGGGCTGGATGCAGTTCACGCGGATGCGATACGGCGCGAGCTCGAGCGCGGCGCAGCGCACGAGCGTCTCCATGCCGGCCTTCGTCGCGCTGTAGGTGGACATGAACCGCTCGAGCTTCACGGCAGCAACCGAAGAGATCGTCACGATGCTGCCACCGTGCTCCTTCATGGCGAGGCCCGCGTGCTTGATCGTGAGCGCCGTGCCGAGGATGTTGAGATCACACGCGGATCGCCAGTGCTCGGCCTTCATGAACAGGATCGGGCCGGGCACGCCGCTGCCCGCGTTCGCAACCGCGACATCGAGCCGCCCCTGCGCATCCGCCGCCATCGCCACCGCGGCGGCCACGTCGTCCTCGACGGTGATGTCGCAGCGCTGGATGCGGACGTCCACACCGGGGACCACGTCGCGCAGCCGCTCGGCAGCCTTCTCGAGCACGTCCTGGCGACGCGCGGCGAGCGTCACCCGCGCACCCTGTTCGGCGAGCCGGCGTGCGCAGCCGAAGCCGATGCCCGTGCCTCCACCCGTCACGAGCGCCGTCTTGCCCTCGAGACTGCGTTGCGACATCGATCCCACCTCCTCCGTGAAAAGCCCTGACTTCGTACGATAGCTTAGCGCCTCGCCCTTGGGACGCCGTAGCGCTCGCAGTACGCGTCGAACCGGCGCGCGTCGCGCACGGGGTCGATCCCGAAGGTCTCCAGCGTATAGCGGTGCGTGCCGTGCTTCTCGCGCGGATTCTCGTCGAGGAATCGCTTCATGCGCGCCTCGGCCTCGGCCGAGACCGTGGCTCCGAAGTGGTCGTAGATGCGACGCACGCAGCCGAGCGGATCCTCGAGCAGGTCGACGAACTGGACGTCGCAGAATCGGTCCGTCTCGTGCGCGCGGCCCTCCCGGGCTTCCATTCCCCGCCGCAGCATCTCGCTCCACAGGGGAAGCTGCTGTCGGCCCACGTAGAGCGGATCGATGGCATCGCTCGCGGCTGCGCGCAGCACGCAGTGCAGGCTCGAGAGCGACGCCATCACCTCGAGGGGATCGCGGTGGGTCTGGATGAGCTTCGCGTCCGGATACCGCTCGAGCAGCGCATCGATCGTGAGCAGATGGACCGGCGTCTTCAGCACCCAGCGCTCGCCCCGATACCGGCTCTGCATGTGCTGCAGCACGTCGTGGTGGAAGCGGTAGGCCGCGCGCATGTCGGTGCGGAACAGCCACGCGGCGTAGGTGGGGACGTCGAAGGCGGTCTCGAACTCGAAGCTCGCGAACTCGAAGGCGAAGAGCGCCACGCACTCCTGCGGCAGGAGTGCTCCCATGGGATGGATCGATTGGAAGGCGGGAGCGATCCGGTCGAGCTGGCCGAGCATGCGCTCGGCGGCGGCGATGCGAGGATCGGTGTCGTAGGTCGCCGCCTCCGCTGGCGGCACGGGGAACGCGACCTCCCAGCTCATGGGCGCCCGATGCGCGGGATCCTGCGCGAGCAGACCGTGGAGCAGCGTCGTTCCCGTGCGCGGCAACCCCAGCACGAACCACGGCTCGTGGATCTCCTCCTTCGCGACTTCGGGATGACGCGTGCGCCAATCGACGAGCCGCAAGCGATCGCAGAGCAGGTCGACCACGCGGCCGTGCGCCATGATCCGACCGAGCGGCGACAGGTTCGCTTCGCGCTCGAGCGAGTCGAGGAACACGCGAAGCCCTTCGCGAAACGTATCCGCTCCGAAGTCGTCGAGTCCCGTGCGCTTGCGCGCCGAGGCGAGCACGGCGTCCTCCTCGAAGCGCCCGCCGAAGGGCCGCCCCAGGCGCGCCGCGCCGCGCCCCACCGCATTCAGCAGGCGAAGCGGGATGGGGCGATGGAGGAACGGTCGATCCACGTCTGCATCTCCGGGCGCGGCGTCGCGCCACGGGCATCCTACCAGGGTGCACTGCGAGTGACGGCTCGCATTTCCCGCGGCGGGAAGCCGCCCGAGCCGCCCCCGAGCGCGTCGCGCGTCACCCGGCCCTCTCCACCTCCACGCGCGTGCCCCGGTCGCTTCCCCCGGGCTGCCCGAACATGACCATGGGCTGCAAGTGGAAGTAGCCTCCCGCGAGGTGGATCGGGTTCATCGGGCTCGGCGTGAGTCCCTGGAATCCCTTGTTGTTACGGAACTGGAACTGCTCCCACGCGTGGTAGACGATCACCTGCCCCGGCTTGAGGGCCCCCGTCACCATCACGTGCATCTCGCACTCGGCGATGTCGTTGAAGACGCGAACCGCATCGCCGTCCGTAATGCCCCGCGCCCGAGCGTCGCTGTCGTTCATGTAGATGACCGGCTCGCCGCGCTGCAGCTGCAGCATGTGCTTGTGATCGCGCCATGCCGCGTGGATCGACCAGCGATTGTGCCCGCCAGTCATCTGCAGCGGATGGTCTCCGCCGATCGGAGGATTGTCCTTGTGGATCGGGAGCACCTCGTCGAGCTCCTCATAGAAGGGATGGTCGATGTAGAACTGCAGACGGCGCGTGAGCGTGGGCCATGGCACCTTCTTCTGCACGTGCCAGCTGTTGGCGACGAGCGTGTCGTTGGGCGGGATGTCCCCGGAGTTGCCGATGTAGCCCGGCCCCGTACCCACGCCGGTGAAGCGCTCGAACCCCTTGGTCGAGAGCTCCTCCCAACCAATGCCGTTCAGGTTCGAAGTGAGCTCGAGCATCTCCTGCAGGAGCTCCCGCGGATTGTCCTCGGTGAAGCGCCCCTGGAAGGTGAAGTCGTCGTAGCACTCGTCGAGACGCCGCTCCTCTCCGTGCCGGTCGGCGTACGTGGTGACTCCGCGCGCTCGCGCGCGCTCCTGCAGCTTCTTCATGAGCACGCAGTGGAACACCCAGTCCGTCTTCGACTCGCCGACCGGCTTCACCGCCTCGATCGTGGGATGGCTGTAGGGGGCGGGACCGCCCGCCCATGCGATGTCGTCCTTCTCGTAGTAGCCCGCGGCGGGGAGCACGAAGTCGCTGTAGCGGGCCGTGTTGCTCATGCGCCAATCGAACGTGACCAGCAGATCGAGCCTGGGAAGCATGTGCTCGATCAGCTTGGGGTAGCCACGCACGCGCCGGAAGGTGTTCCCTCCGACGCTGAACAGGATGCGCGGGGAGGCCTTCGGCACGAACTGCCAGTTGTTCTTCACGGCCTCGTCGAGCATTTCGGAGAAGTCTCGCTTCACGTACGGATCCCAGCGGCGAGCACTCCCGTAGAGCTCCTTCAGTCCTCCGTGCTCGTAGTGGAAGAGCGAGGTCGCGAGCACGTTCCCGCGCGCGTAGTCCTCGCGCGCAAGCTCGTAGATCATCATCTCGTCGGAGTATCCCGAAAGCTTCATCCGCGCCATCGCCGGCAGCATCTTCGCCGCCAGCAGGGGAACACCGATCTTGGGCGCAAACTTCCCGCTGGCGATGGTGAGCGGCTCCGCCCCCGAGATGGAGAGCATCGGCACCGAGGAGTAGTTCGCCCCCTTGCGCCCGAAGTGCCCCGCGAGCGCGAAGACGAGCAGGATGCTGCGCTCCATCTCCATGCCGTGATAGAACTTCCCCATGTTCGTCTGCAGGACGTTCATGCAGCCCTTCGCGTTGGCGATGCGACGCGCAAGCCTTCGCACTTGGCTCGCCTTCACGCCGGTGGTCTTCTCGGTCTGCTCCGGTGCATAGTCGCGCAGCCGGATCTTCAGCCGCTCGAACACCGTCGTGACCTTCACGGACCCCGCGATCGTCTCGACATCGAAGGTTCCCTCGAGCGCGGGCTCGATCTTGCCCAGGCTCAGGCTGCGCCGCGGCGCCTCGACCACGTTCTTCGTCACGGCGTCGAACACGTGGAACACGTCCTCCGCACCGCCCTCTTCGAGATCGCTCGCGCGCAGGAGCTTTCCGTTGTCCACCCGGACGAGCAACGGCATGTCCGTCTGCTCCCTCATGAACTCGGGTTTGTAGAGCTTCTCGTCGACGATCACGCGGGCCATCGACAGCGCCAATGCCGCATCCGTGGCGATGTTCACCGGGACCCACTCGTCCGTGTGGATCGCCGACGGGCTGAAATCGGGGGCGATGCATACCACGTAAGCGCCGTGGTACCGCGCCTCGTAGATGAAGTGTGCGTTCGGGATGTGCGTGTAGTTCGGATTGCCACCCCAGATCAGGACGAGATCGCTGTTCAGCAGGTCATCCATCGAGGAGCTGAAGATGAGCTTTCCGGCGGTGGTGCTCACCCCCGGCGCGTGGTCGCCCATCTCGGCCGTGTTCTCGAAGAGGGGCGTGTCGAGCAGGTAGGCCGTGCGCGTGAGGCCCACCGCGTGGCAGCCATTGCTCGACGAGGATCCGAGATCCCAGTAGATCGAGCCCGGCCCGGACGATTCGGCAGTGATCGCATCGATCATCTGGTCGGCGATCTTCGTGAGCGCCTCGTCCCAGGTGACGCGCTTCCACCTGCCTTCCCCTCGCTCGCCGATGCGCTCGAGCGGCACCGTGAGTCGCGAGTGGTCGTACATCCGGTCGCTGTAGCAGGCCCCCTTCTGACAGCCGCGCGGATTGAAGTCGGGCAGATCCTCCCGGACCTGCGGATATGCTGCGACCTGCTCCTCGCGCCAGACGATCCCGTCCTTCACGTACACGTGCCACGAGCAGCGCTGGTAGCCGCAGTTCGCGTAGTGGGTGCCCTTAACGACGAGATCCCACGTCCACTGCTGCCGGTACAGATCCTCGAAGCTGCGGTACTCGGATCCGCGCGGGCGGGCCATCGGCGATGGGGGTACGACATCCTCCGCAGCCGCTTCGCTGCGCGGGCGAAGCGTCATCAACGACAGCGCCAGCGTGCCTGCGCTCGCGCGCAAAAAGGCTCTTCGGCTCAGCTCTCCCGTCATGGCGGAACTCCGGCCCGCCGGAGCCGCGCTCCGGCAAGCGATTTCGACGATGCGTCCGCTACTCCCCCGTGAAGCGCGGCTTGCGTTTCTCCTTGAAGGCGCGCGGCCCCTCGCGAGCGTCCTTCGACTTCATCACGGCGATGGAGACCTCGTCTTCGATGCGCAGCGCTTGGTCGAGCGGCAGCCCGCTCGCGCGCAGCACGCCTTCCTTGATCTTTCGCACCGCAAGCGGCCCGTTGCTCGCAATCTTTCGCGCGAGCTCGAGCGTCCTCGGCAGGAGCTGATCGCGGGGCACGACGTAGTTCACGAGCCCCATCGCGAGCGCCTCGCGTGCGGTGAACGAATCGCCCACGAGCAGCATCTCCATCGCCTTCGCGTACGGGATCTGCCGTGGCAGGCGGCTGATGGAGCCCCCGCCCGGAAGCAGCCCCACCTTCGCCTCGGGCGTACCGAACATGGCGTTCTCGGAGGCAAGGCGAAGGTCGCAGGCGTTGGCCATCTCGGTTCCACCGCCGAGCGCATTCCCGTTCACGGCGACGATCACGGGCTTGTACAGCTCGAAGCCGCGAAGGATCGCATCCGTGAACTGCTTCGGATTCGCGAGCAGCTTGTGGTCCCACTCGTCCTCGGGCTTCCGCGCTCCCGTGACGAGCGGCATCGTGATCTTGAGATCTCCACCCGCACAGAAGTTCTCGTGGCCCGCGCCCGTGAGGATCGCCACGTGCAGCTCGCGTGAATCACGGAACTCGTGCCAGGCCTCGGCCATCTTCACGAGCATCTGCGGGCTCAGCGCATTCGCGGCGTCGGGCCGGTTCATCGTGAGCATCAGGATGCCGTCGAAGCGATCGACGAGCAGATGGCTCTCCTCGGGTTTCATCGTCTCTCCTCGAATCGCAGCGGCATCTCAGGAACGAGCCACGCCGGCACGTACGGGGCTCGTCTTCGCCCGGCGCAGCGCGCTCCACGTCCAGATCGCTCCGAGCAAGTCACCGAGTCCGAACAGGATCAGGATCGGTTTCACCCAGCCCATCCACGCGAACGCGACGAACACGAACGGGACGGCGCTGCGCATGCGTACGCTCGCCTCGAAGAACGCGCCGACCTCGTGACGCGCGAGCGTCTGGTAGTAGAAGCCGAGGATGAGCACGAGCAGGCCGAGGATGCGCACCCACTCCACGCCGGCCTCCGGCAGGCCGAAGATCGCAAGCGGCAGGGTGGGAGCGAGGACGAGAAGGAGCCCCACGGCAGCCATGTAGAGGGAGAAATAGAAGACGGTCCGCGCGGGGCCGCTCAGGCTCTCGCCGAAGGCATTCCGGACCATGGATCCCCCTCCCTGGCGGCGCGCACTCGCACGGTCGATGGGTCGGACACCGCCGCGCGGCATTCTATCAGAGCCGCGGGCAGGCTTCGGATCCGACCGGGCACACCACGCGAAAGGGGGTGGAGGCCGCAACCTCCACCCCCTCGTTCCTGCTGCTCGAGCCCCGATCAGTCGAACCGGTAGCCGATCTCGATTCCGTACATCCGCGGCGGACCGTAGAACTTCGTGCCCATCGCAAGGTTGTCACTGAAGTCGGTCGCACCATCGAAGTAGCGCCGGTTGCCCCAGTTGTGGACGTAGGCCGCGACGTGCATCCGATCGTCCGAGGAGCTCCAGGTGAGACGCCCCGTCCAGATCGCATACTTGTTCTGCTCGAAGGGGTCTCCGGCAGCGGACAAGCCCTCCGGGCGCAGATGGTGGTACGCATCGTCCGTGATCGTCACACCGACCCGCGGCGTGAGGAACCCAGCATGGGACGAGCCGAACGCCGAAAGATCGAAGGTGTACTGTGCGGACAGATTGAGCTGGAAGTCCGGCGTATCGGTGAGCGGCTCGTTCGAGCGATCGATGGGGCTGAAGATCGGGGTCGTGAATCCCACGTAACCCGTCACCATCTGGTCGTCGAACTCCTCGAACCACGAGTCCGTGATGCCCAGCGAGCCCTGCAGCACGAGCCCGGGGAGGGGCATGGCCAGCACCTCGATCTCGGCCCCTCGGATCTGGGCCTTGCCCGCGTTGCGGACGACGCCGTTGGGTTGGTTCGTGTCCACGTCCGCCTGCGAGGTGGTGATCTGCATGTCGCGATACACGCTGATGAAGAGGGCCGAGTTCACGGTGAGGCGGTTGTCGAACGCCACGAGCTTGGTGCCGAGCTCGTAGCTGTACAGGGTCTCCTGCTCGAACGGTCCTTCGAAGCCGCGGCCATTGATGCCGCCGCTCTTGAAGCCCACGGAGTACGTGAGGTACGTCATCGCGGAATCGAGCCCGAGGCGGGCAGCGAGGTCATCGGAGGCGGTGAGCTTCACGCTCGCGAGCGGCGTCCACTTCGACCAGTTGTCGGTGAGCTTCTCGTAGCGGGGATTGGGGCTGGGCGCGCCGAGCGCTCCGGGCATCACGTAGCGCGTGATCTCCACCTGCTTGCGCTCCCAGCTGTAGCGAAGACCACCGGTGAGCTGCAGCCAGTCGTTCACGTCGTAGGTCACCTGACCGTAGCCCGCGCGGCTGGCGACGTGGTTCTCGTCCTCGAGCGTCATCCGATTGAGCCCGGCCACGAAATCGCGATCGCCCTTGCCGCCGCGGGTGCTCTCCCAGAAGAGGAAAACACCGGAGGTGAAGCTTCCGCGCCCATCGAACAGACGGCCGGAGAGCTGCAGCTCCTGCATGTACTGCCGCTGCTGCAGCGGAGGATGCAGATGAAGCTCCTGCGCGAGGCGGGTCGAGGTTCCATCGAAGTCCGACACGTAGCGCACCTGTTGGCGCTGGGCCGAGGTGAGGCTCTTCAGCGTGAGATCCTCGTCGAGATCCCACGTCACCACGTTCGTGAGACCCGATCCATCGATCTCGAAGCGTCCCGGCAGGTTCGAGCGGAAGTACTCCGGACCATCCGCGCGGCTCTGGTCGCACTCCTGCGCAAAGCTCTGGATGCTGGGATCCGCGCCGATACCAGGCAGCACGAGCAAGCTCGTTGCGAAGTCGATGCCGAAGGCCCGCAGCGGTCCGAGCACCGCGAGGTTCGGATACGTGATCTCGCACTCCACGGCCGGCGGCTTCTGGTGCTGCTTCATCCACGAGCCGTGCAGATCCCAGGTCACCGAGTCGGTGACCAGCGCGCGGATCTGACCGCTCGCAGAGAGCAGCGACTTGTCGCTCCACTGGGAGCCGGTCACCTGGTTCTTCGCCCAACCATCGTTGTGCTCGCTCGCGAAGGACCAGCGGGTGAAGAGCTTCTCGTCCACGAGGGGAACGTTGGCCGAGACGCGCGCGTCGAGCGTTCCGAAGCTTCCCCAGCGCACCTCGCCGTAGGTCTCGAGCTCGGGACCCGGCTTCTTCGTGATGAAGTTCACCGCGCCGCCGACGGAGTTCTTGCCGTAGAGCGTTCCCTGCGGACCGCGCAGCACCTCGATGCGCTCGACGTCGACGGTGCTCACGAGCGGGCCGAAGGCGCGCGCCATGTAGACGCCGTCCAAGTACACACCGACGGCGGGATCGAGGAACGACGCCACGTCTCGCTGCCCGACACCGCGCAGGGTGATGTTCGCCTGCCCGTAGGTGCCCTCCTTCATCGTGAGGTTGGGCACGAGCGCGCTGATGTCCTCGAGGCTGCGCACGCCCTGCTCTTGCAGATCCTCGGAGCGGAACGCGGAAACCGCCACGGGGGTCTCCTGCAGGCCCTCCTCCATCTTGCGCGCG
>CAZOTO010000030.1:0-25981 GCA_964582775.1 uncultured Myxococcales bacterium | reverse complement strand
CGCGTGCTCGGTGAGCGCGGATTCGTGGGTGTCGTTCAGGATCAGATCCTCGACCTCACCGAACGCCGCCGACGGCACCTCGTGGCCGAGCGCGATGCCGAGCGCAGCGGTGCCGAGCGACGCTCCCGCCTCGGTGAATCCGAGCTCGCGCGCACCCTGCGCATTCGCTGCGCGCTCCGCGCGGATGAGGAAGCCGTCCGCCTCGCCCCGCGACAGAGCGAACACGGCCGGATCCGCGCCGACGGCCGCGAGCAGCTTGCGCAGCACGAAGAGATCCTCGTTCGCCGCGAAGGGCGAGGCGACGCCGACGATCCGGCCCTTGCGCTCGATCGCCTGGCGCAGCAGCTCGCCCGCGCGCGCGACGGCCTCGGCGGGCGTCACCGGATGTCCGTCCACCCGCGCCTGCTCGAGCCGCCCCTCGCCGCCCAGCTCGTACGACAACCGACCATGGTCGCAGATCCAGGTGTCGTTCACCGGGTCGTTGCGGCGCGGCAGGAAGCGATAGACCTTGTTGTTCGAGCGCGACGCCCACAGGTTGCAGCCGTTCGCGCACTGATTGCAGATGCTCTCGACGTCCTCGAGGAACCACGCGCGGATCTTGAAACGGAAGTCCTTGGTGGTGAGCGCGCCCACGGGACAGATGTCGGCCACGTTCATCGAGTAGGGGTTGTCGAGCCGAGCGCCCGGAAAGACCTCGATGCGCGACTCGTCGCCGCGCTGGAACACGCCGAGCTCACCCGTCTTCGAGATCTCGCGGCAGAAGCGCACGCAGCGCCGGCACAGGATGCAGCGCTCCTGGTCGAAGACGATCGTGGGCCCCAGATCGACCCGCTTCTTCGCTGGCCTGCGCGGCTCGCGCGTGCGCGCGGCCTCGGGGCCCCAGTCGAACGCGAAGTCCTGCAGCTTGCACTCTCCCGCCTGATCGCAGATGGGACAGTCGAGCGGATGATTGAGCAGCAGCAGCTCGAGCACGGCCTCGCGCGCGGCGAGCACCTTCTCGTTGCGCGTGCGGACCACCATGCCGTCGCGCACGGGCGTGTTGCAGGCGATCTGCAGCTTCGGAATGCCTTCGACCTCGACCTGACACAGGCGGCACGACCCGTCGACGGACAGCTTCGGATGCCAGCAGTAGTGGGGGATCTCGACCTCGTTCATGAGCAGGCCGAGATCGTCCATCGCCTGCAGAATCGTGCGGCCGTCCGCGACCTGGTACTCGGTGCCGTCGATGGTAATGGTGGGCATGGCTACAGCTCGAAGCTTTCGGGGAAGGGGCACTTCTTCTCGTGGATGTGCCGCTCGAATTCCGCACGGAAGTGGCGCAGCAGTCCCTGGATGGGCCACGACGCGGCGTCCGCGAACGCGCAGATCGTCTTGCCCTCCATCATCGCGGGGATCTCCGCGAGCATGGCGAGATCCTCCTCGGCGCCGCGGCCCGCCTCGATGCGCTGGCAGATCTTGTGGATCCAGCCCGTGCCCTCGCGGCACTGCGTGCACTGGCCGCAGCTCTCGTCGCGGAAGAAGTAGCTGATGACACAGGCGACGCGGACCATGCAGGTCGTGTCGTCCATCACCATGACGCCGCCGGTGCCGAGGTGCGTGCCACGCTCGCTCAGGAACTCCTCGGCCATGCGCACGTCGAGATCCGCCGGCGTGAGGATCGGCATCGACACGCCGCCCGGGATCACGCCCTTCAGCGCCCGTCCTCCGCGCACACCGCCTGCATGCCCGATGATCTCGCGCAGCGGCGTGCCGAGCGGAAGCTCGAACAAACCCGGCCGCTCCACGTGGCCCGATACACCGAAGAGCGTCGTCCCCGGGCTCTTCTCGGTACCCAGGCTGCGAAACCACTCCACGCCGCGGCTCAGGATGTACGGCGTGTGAGAGAACGTCTCGATGTTGTTCACCGTCGTGGGCAGGCCGAATGCTCCGTACTGCGCGGGGAACGGCGGCTTCTTGCGCGGCTGGCCCTTCTTGCCCTCGAGCGACTCGAGCAGACCGGTCTCCTCGCCGCAGATGTACGCTCCGGCTCCGCTGTGCACGACGATGTCGTGATCGAAGCCGTTCTTGCCGAGGAGGTTCGTGCCCAGGTAGCCGCGTTCGTACGCCTCGCGCACCGCCTGCTCCAGGCAACGAATGGGGTGCTTGTACTCGCCGCGCACGTAGATGAACGTCTTGCGGGCGCCGGTGGCCCACGCGCCGATCAGCACTCCCTCGATGATCTGGAAGGAGCCGCGTTCCATGATGAGCCGGTCCTTGAACGATCCGGGCTCGGACTCGTCGCCGTTCACGACGAGCACCTTCGTGCGCGTGGCGTCCTTCGGCATGAACGTCCACTTGAGACCGGTGGTGAAGCCGGCGCCGCCGCGACCGCGCAGCCCCGCCTCCTTCACGATCTCGGCCACGCGGTCGGGCTCGAGCTCGAGCGCCTTGCGCAGGCCCTCGAAGCCACCCCGCGCCAGATAGCCGTCGAGCGTACGAAACGCGTCGTCACCGTAGTGCTCGGTGAGATAGTTCTTGATGTACGGTTCGGTGATCACCGCGGACTCACTCCAGCGCATCCACGAGGGCCTTCGCCTGCGCGAGGTCCACGTTCTCCTTGTATTCCCCGTCGATGCGCAGCACGGGAGCCGTGCCGCACGACCCCAGGCACTCCTCGTGGCGCAGCGTGATCCGCCCGTCCGACGTGGTCTCGCCGGGATGGACGCCCAAGTGCGCTTCGAGGCCTTTCATGAGGGTTCGCCCGCCGCGCAGGCTGCACGGCAGATTCGTGCACACGTGCACCTCGTGCCGGCCCTGCGGCTCGGTGTAGAACATGTTGTAGAAGGTGAGGACCTCCCAGACTTCCACGGGTGCGATCCCAAACAGCTCCGCGAGCTCGCGCGCGCCATCGCGATCCACGTACCCCTTCTCCGCCTGCAGCAGATAGATCGCGGGCAGGAGCGCACCGCGCTTCTGCGGGTAGCGAGGGAACAGGGCTTCGATCTTTTCGCGCGTCGACGCTTCCACCGCTCTACTCCCAGTCGAGCCCGCCCTTCAGCCACTCGTACGCCAACCCCACGGCGAGTAAGAGCAGGAAGGGAATCATCGCCACGAATCCGAACCATCCGAGCTCGCGGAACTGGATCGCCCACGGATAGAGGAAGACCACCTCGACATCGAAGATGAGGAACGAGATGGCGACCAGGTAGAACTTCACGTGGAAGCGCTGATACGGCGAGACGATCGGCTTCTCGCCGCACTCGAAGGGCTCGAGCTTCTCCGCGAAGCGAAGCTTCGGACCGAGCACGCTCGTGAGCACGAGGAACATCAGCACGAACCCAGCACCGAGCAGCATGAACAGTCCGAGTCCGGCGTACTCGCTCATCGCGTCCCTCGCAAACCCACTGTGATGGCCACGGTGACCGCCGCGATGACGAAACGCCGTGAGTGCAGCGTTCCGATCCCGGCGCACGTGCGCCCCCAGGGGCCCGAGGGGGGCGAACGTCCCATGCGAAAACGCGCGAAAACCGCGAATTCTCGTGGGAAAAGCGGCGGAATCCTAGGAGGCTCCTTCCGTACTGTCAACCGCGGGAAGCGCCGATTATTCTTGGCCCATGCGCAACGAGAATCCCCTGCGCTGCGGCGTGCTCGGCGCGGGCAGCTTCGGCACCTGCCTGTCCATCCTGCTCGCCGAGAAGGGCTACGCGGTCGATCTGTGGGCGCGCGATCCGATTGTGACCGAGGCCATCCGGAGGCATCGGCGCAATCCCCGCTACCTCACGGAGTTCGAGCTGCCCGAGAGCGTGCGCGCGACCGCGTCGCTCGCCGAGGCGATGGGCGACAAGGAGGCGATCGTCTCGGTCGTCCCGAGCCATGCGGTGCGGGAGATCTGGCTCGAGGCGCGCGCCCATCTCGCACCCGGGGCGCTCGTGATCTCGGCCTCGAAGGGAATCGAGGTGGGCACGGGACTGCTCGTGAGCCAGATGCTCGAAGATGTCCTGCCGGCTTCGGCGCACGAGCGCGTCGTGGTGCTCTCGGGTCCGAGCTTCGCCCGCGAGATCGCCAATCGTCAGCCCACCGCAGCCACCGTGGCCGCCCGAAACGAAACCTACGCGATCGCAGCACAGGCCCTGCTCTCCTCGTCGCTCTTTCGCTGCTACACGAACACCGACGTCATCGGCGTCGAGCTCGCGGGCGCCCTGAAGAACGTGATCGCCATCGCCGTGGGCATGTGCGACGGAATGGAGCAGGGTCTCAACGCCCGCGCGGCGCTCATCACGCGCGGGTTGGCCGAGATCCGCCGCCTGGGCTCGGTGCTCGGGGCGAATCCGCTCACGTTCCTCGGCCTGTCGGGGATCGGCGACCTGGTGCTCACCTGCACGGGGGATCTGTCCCGCAACCGCCGGGTCGGCCTGGCGATCGGCCGCGGCGAGCGCATCGAGGACATCCTGGGCGGACTCACCCAGGTGGCCGAGGGCGTGCTCACCACCCGCTCCGCCTACGAGCTCGCACAGAAGTTCGGGGTGGACATGCCCATCGCCACCGGCATGTACCAGATCCTGTTCGAGGGCAAGGACTACCGGCAGGCCGCCGCCGAGCTCGTGAGCCGCCAGCTCAAGAGCGAGTACGAGTAGCCGCGATGCGCACGCACCCCCTCGCTCCGGCCCACGCGATGGCCGCGGCCCTGCTCGCGCTCGGAATCCTCGGCTGTGGCCCGAAGCTCGTCCGCGAGACGATCGCCGAGAGCCGGGCGCTCACGGTGGAGCTTCGGCGCGTCCGCGAGCAGGCTCGCATCGAGCCCCGTGGCTACGATCACCCCGCGACCATCGCCGATGTCCGCCTCGCGCACGTGCTCGCCGGCATCGCGCATCGGAACTCGGATGGATCCCAGCAGCCGACGATCCGCTCGGAGCACGTCTGGCCGTTGGCCGAGGCCCTGGCCCTCGCGCTGAGTCTCGCCGGGGCGGACGACGAGGTCGCAGTGGCCCTCTTCGGCGACGATCGGCGCCTGGGGCTCTTCCACTCCGAGAAGATCACGGCGTTTCGCGCCTTCGTCGAAGGGCCGTCGCTCGTGCTCGAGTTCTTCGCGATCGAGGAGGCGCCCGACCGCGTGGGGCAGGGAGCCGGCGCGGCGGCTGAGCCGCGCCGCTACGAGATCCCCGCGGAGCCGCCCGCGGGCCGTCCACCGTTTCGGTTCGTGCCCGATGGCGAGACGCAGCAGCTGCGTGGCGCGCGCGCGCTCGCCATCGACTGGCGTCATTCGCGCTATCGCGCGGCGGTGAGCCTGCGCGACCGCTATGGAACCTCGCGCCGCAGCACGGTGCTCCTGGAGGAAGAGGTGGAGGAGACGCTGCCGCCGCTTCCCGATGCGTCGACACTCGACGACGCACAGCTTCGTGCGCTCGACCAGCTCGAGGCCGCGCGCCGCAGCGGGCTCGTTCGCGAGGACGAGTACCGGCGCCGGCGCGGGCTCGTCCTCGAAGGGCGCGTCGAGGAGGCGGGCTACGGCCCGGCCACGCCATGAGCTTCCGCTGCGATCTCCATACTCATACCCTCCTCTCCGACGGAGCCCTCTCGCCCGAAGAGCTCGTCGAGCGAGCCGCCGGGCGGGGTGTGCACGCGATCGCGCTCACCGACCACGACGAGGTTGCGGGCATCGCCGCCGCCCGGGAGCGAGGAGACGCCCTCGGCGTCGAGGTGCTCGCCGGCATCGAGATCTCGGTGAGCGACGAGGGCGGGCTTCGGCAGATGCACATCCTCGGCCTCGGCATCGATCCCACGCACGAACCGCTGCTCGCGCGCATGCGCGCCTATCGCGAGGAGCGCGTGCAGCGGGGCGAACGGATCGTGGAGAAGCTCGCCGCGCTCGGTGCGCGGATCGACTTCCCACGGGTGCGCGCTCGCGCGGGCGAGGGCTCGCTCGGCCGTCCGCACATCGCGCAGGCGCTCGTCGAGGCGGGCCACTGCTCCAGCCGCCAGGAGGCGTTCCAGCGCTATCTGCGCCGCGGCCGCCCCGCGTTCGTCGCCCGCACGGGTCTCGAATCCGGCGAGGCGATCGGGTTGATCCATGCAGCGGGCGGCATCGCGGCCCTGGCCCATCCCACGCGAAACACGGGCATCGAGAAGCCGGGGGGCGTCGAGGCCTACATCGAACGGCTCGTCCGGGCGGGGCTCGACGCACTCGAGTGTCAGCATCCGAGCCACGACGCGGCGACGGTGCGCCGGCTGCGCCGATACGCGCGGCAGTTCGGGTTGATCGAGACCGGGGGAAGCGATTTCCACGGCACCGAGGCGCCCATGGTCGAGCTCGGCCGCGGACGCATGGGCGAGATCCGCCTCGGCCGCGATCACTGGGACTCCCTCCTCGAGACCATCCACCGGCGGCGCGAGCGCACCGCCGGGTGTTTGACCCCCTCCCTGCCCCCCGGTACCCTCCGCCGCCTCGTATGAGCTCCGATCCGACCAAGAAAGGGCCCTCCACGCGCGCCGTTCACGCGGGCGAGCGGGAGGGACGCCCGCGCGTATCGGATGCGCTCACCACGCCGATCGTCCAGACGTCGACCTATTGGTTCCGCGACACGCAGGAGCTGATCGACTACCAGGAAGGCCGCTATCCGAGCTTCGAATACGGACGCTACGGCAACCCCACCGCGCAGACGGCGGAGCGCAAGATCCAGGCGCTCGAGGGTGGAGAGGACTGCCTGCTCTCGGCCTCGGGGATGAACTCGATCACGACGCTGCTGCTCGCGCTCGTCCCGCAGAACGGCCACATCGTCACCACTCACGACTGCTACCGGCGAACGCGACAGTTCATCTCGGAGCTGCTGCCCAAGATGGGCATCCGCACCACGGTGATCGATCCGGGCGATCTCGGCGCGCTCGAGCGCGCGCTCCAGGGTGCCGACGTATCGCTGTTCTTCTCGGAGTCGCCGACGAATCCGTACCTGCGCGTGGTCGACATCCGGCGCGCGGCCGAGCTCTGCCACGCGCGCGGCGCGCTCGTCGTGATCGACTCGACCTTCGCCACGCCGGTGAACCAGCAGGCGCTCTCGCTCGGTGCCGACGTGGTGCTGCACTCGGCGACGAAGTACCTCGCCGGGCACAACGACGTGATCGCCGGTGTGCTCGTGGGGCGCCGCGAGCCGATCGAAGCCGTGCGCAAGCTCCACGGGGTTCTCGGCGGCGTGATCGATCCGCACGCGGCGTACCTGCTGCTGCGCGGCGTGAAGACGCTCGAGCTGCGCGTGCGGCGCCACAACGAGAACGCCCTGGCGCTGGCGCGCTTCCTCGACGGGCATCCGAAGATCGCCCGCGTGCACTATCCGGGATTGCCGAGCCATCCCGATCACGCCATCGCGCTCGCGCAGATGAGCGGCTTCGGCGGCGTGGTGAGCTTCGAGGTCCACGGCACGCTCGAGACGGGCTCGAAGTTCGTCGATGCGCTGCGCATCCCGTACATCGGGCCGAGCCTCGGCGGAACGGAATCGCTGGTGGAGCAGCCGACGATCGTTTCCTACTGGGACAAGACGCCCGAGGAGCGAGCTGCGATCGGGATCGAGGATACACTCATCCGTTTCGCCTGCGGCATCGAGAACACCGAGGACCTTTTGGCCGACGTCGAGCAGGCCCTCGAGCGGATCTGAGCTCGCGGCACCGTCCCGAGAGCGCCTCGATCGTCGCAAGGAAGGCCTAGAGAAGGCTCTCCGGTGCGATCGCCTTCTCGTGCGCGAGAAGCCAGCGCTTCACGTCGAGGCCCCCGCTGTAGCCGCCGAGACCCCCATCCGCCGCGATCACGCGGTGACACGGAACCACGATCGGTAGCGGATTCGCCGCATTCGCTGCCCCCACGGCGCGAAGCGCGCGGGGATTTCCCACGACACGCGCGATCTCCGCATAGCTGCAGGTGCGGCCGAAGGGAATCTCGACGAGCGCGCGCCAAACCGCGCACTGGAAGGGCGTGCCCCGTAGATCGAGCTCGACGGAGAACCCGCGGCGACGGCCTGCGAAGTACTCCTCGAGCTCCCGGCGAGCTTCGTCGAGGATGTCGAGCCGACGCACGCGAATCGATCCGTGGATCGCCGCCTCGAGTCCGCCCTCGAAGCCAGCGCCCGTGGTGCGCGGCAACCCCACGCGCACGAGCCCCTTCTCGGTCGCTGCCATGCGCAGCACCCCGAGGGGCGTGGCGAGTTCCGCCGTCGCGTAGGCCGATCCCATGGCCCGAGCGTATCCGATTCGGACCGCCGGAGGGAATCGGCCGTCGACCTCTCCGGGGCCGAACGCACGAGGCGTGGGAGCAGTCGCCCGCTCCCACGCCTCCACGTCCAACCTCTCGAACGTCGTCTCGTACGCATCACACGCGATGGCGTACCCCCGTACGCATCTCGCGCCGATCCTGCGACCCGCGATCTCCGGGAGGAGTGCGCGTCGCGTGCCCGGCCGAGCCGGGCGCACCCGATCGGAAGGTGCTAGCGGCCTCGCCGCGCCGTGCGGCGCGCGGGACGCGCTCCCGTCGTCTTCTTCGCCGTCGTGCGGCCCTTCTTGGCCTTGGCTGCTGCGGGTCGCGCCGCTCGGCGCGCGGGCTTCCTCGCCGCGGCGCGCGTGCGACTCGCCGGCTTGCGCTTCGGAGCGGACCGTCGCGCCGACGGCTTGCGGCCCGTCTTCGTCCGTCGCGCCATCTTCGTGCGGCACACGTCGCCGTCCTTGTCGATGAAGTAGAGGAAACCTTCCTCCCGCTTCACGCCGGCCTTCGTGACCTTCTGCGGCCGGCGCTTGGGCTGCCGGCCGCCGCCTCGGGCCATCTCCACCCGGGAGATGTCGCCCTGCTTGTCGAGGTAGTACAGATACCCCGTCTCACGCTTCACTCCGGTCTTCGCAACCTTGGTTGCCATCGTTCCCCCCCTTCGTGCCCCGTCGGTGCTTCGTGTTCCCCCGGTGCACCCGGCGTCGGTGGCTCATCGCGTGCGATGGCTGCCGTTCCGACTCCGACTCCCTCCTCGTGCATCGAGAAGATCACCGACGGTAACGCGCAAGGCGTATCGGCACGGATGAGAAGTTATTCAACGTATTTTCCCGTTGTCAAACGATTTTCGACCGAAGCTGCACGAAATCCTCCACTCGGCATGCGTCCGCCGACGGAGAACACGTGCCGCCGGGGGTGCCGCCGAGCGGTGTCGACCGACGCTGCGTGCCACTTCTCGGCGTCGGTTCCGACGGCGCGCGCGCCCCGGTGCCCGTCGCTCAGGCCAGTCCGAGGTTGCGACGGATGCGCGCCATCGGCTCCTCCGTCGAGGGAACGAACGGCTGGCCCGTGAGCCGCTCGTAGGTCTCGATGTAGCGCCGGCCCGCCTCGCAGCGCACGTCGACGGGAAGCTCCGGCGGCGGACCCTCGCCGCGCCACCCGCGCTCCGTGAGCCAGCGCCGCACGTACTCCTTGTCGAGCGCCGTGGGATCCTCGCCCGCCGACATCGCCCGCGCATAGGTATCCGCGTACCAGTAGCGGGACGAATCCGGGGTGTGGATCTCGTCGACGACGACCAGGTTCCCCTCGGAATCGATCCCCATCTCGTACTTCGTGTCGACGAGGATCAGCCCGCGGCTCCCGGCCCAACGCTGTCCCTCGGCGAAGAGCCGTGCGCCCATCTCGGCCGCGCGGTCGTAGAGCTCTTCGCAGACCACTGCGCTGCGGATCAGCTCGTCGCGCGAGGTGAGCTCGTCGTGCTCGCCGTGGCCGGCCTTCGTCGTCGGGGTGAGCAGCGGCGCGGGCAGCCGCTCGTGCTTGCGCAGCCCATCCGGCAGCCGATGGCCGCAGTAGACGCGCTCGCCCCGCTCGTAGGCGGTCCAGATCGACGTCTTCGACACCCCCGTCAGGTACCCACGGAAGACGAACTCGACGGGGAGGATCTGGCACTCGCGCGCCACGGTGACACAGGGATCGGGCACCGCGATCACGTGATTGGGCGCGATCGAGCGCGTGCGCTCGAACCAGAACGCGGCGAGCTGGTTCAGCACCTGGCCCTTGAACGGGATCGTTCCCAGCACGACATCGAAGGCGCTGATGCGATCGGTCGCGACGAGGATGCGCCGCCCGTCCTGGAGGTAGGAGTCGCGAACCTTGCCCTCGATCCGCGTGCCGAGCTCGGGAAGGCTCGTGCGCTGGATCGTGCGCTGGCACTGCCGCTCGAGGAGAGCCGAATCGATCCCCATGATCTCGCCCTTCCGGGCGGCATCGCGCCGCCCCGTCGTTGTCGAATCCGTTCCGCGCCTATGCGCGCACGCGCGCGTGGTGGCGGCGCTCGACGGCATCCATCACGGCCGCCTCGAGGACGACCCCATCGAGCGCATCGATCTCGCGGACACCCGTCGGACTGGTCACGTTCACCTCGGTGAGCCAGCCTCCGATCACGTCGATCCCCGCGAACACCACCCCCTGCCTGCGCAGCTCCGGGCCGATGCGCGCACAGATCTCGCGATCCCGATCCGTGATGGGCGCCTTGCGCGCACTGCCCCCGACGTGGAGGTTCGCGCGCGACTCGTAGTGCAGGGGAACCCGAAGGACCGCACCGACCGGCTCGCCCTCGACCACGATTACGCGCTTGTCCCCCTCGCGGATCTCGGGCAGATAGCGCTGCGCGATCTGGTAGCGCGTGCCGTGCGCGGTCCCCAGCTCGAGGATCGTGCGGACGTTGCGATCGTCGGGCGAGAGATGGAAGACCCCCTCGCCACCGCACGCGTCCAGCGGCTTCACGATCATCTCCCCGCCGAGGCGCTCCCGAAAGGCCAGCAGATCCTCGATGGAGCGGCTCACGAGCGTCTCGGGGGTGAGCTCCGGAAAGCGCAGCACGAAGAGCTTCTCGGAGACATCGCGCAGCGCCCGTGGCTCGTTCACCACCAGCGTCGACGGCGGGACGAGCTCGAGCAGGTGCGTGGCGAAGAAGTAGTTCAGGTCGAAGGGCGGATCCTTGCGCATCCACACGACGTCGAAGGCGCCAAGGGGCTCGATCACCCGCTCGCGCGGCTCGTACCAGTCGGGCGTCTCGCGCACGTCGAGCCGCAGCGCAGATGCGACGGGAACCGACCCCGGGTCGATCCGCAGCTCCCGCACCTCGCTCGCCCACACCTCGTGCCCACGGCGCGCGGCCTCGCGCATGAACGCGAGGGTCGTGTCGGTGGCGACATGGAACGAGGCGATCGGGTCGACGACGAAGAGGTGCCGCATGGCGCGGATCGTAGGTGGCGGGCATTCGCGCTGTCAAACGCCCCACATGGCGCGCAAGTGCTCGATTTCCAAGGATTCGTGAGCCTCTCGAAAGCGGCCGTGCTCGTTTGAATCCCCCCGGACCCGCTGCTAGCCTCGCTGCCGCGCGGTGCGCGCACCCCCGTGGAGTCGCGGATTGGTACGCCTTCGGCAGATCGTGCTCGTCCTGGCCGCTCTGGGCCTCCTCGCCGGCATCGCCGCCGGAGCGCTGTTCTACGCGCTCGTCCTGCGCGACCTGCCCACCCTGCGCTCGCTCGGGGACTACCGGCCGAACCTGATCACGCGCGTGTATGCCAACGACGGCACCGAGATCGGCAGCTTCTTCAAGGAGCGGCGCATCATCGTCCCCGTGGAGCGCATTCCTCGCCACGTGGTGAACGCGTTCATCGCCGCCGAGGACAGCGCCTTCTACGAGCACGAGGGCCTGGACTATCCGGGGATCCTTCGCGCGCTCGTCGCGAACCTGCGCGCCGGCGGCGTACGTCAGGGCGGCAGCACGATCACCCAGCAGGTGGCGAAGACGTTCCTGCTCAGCTCCGAGCGCAGCATCAAACGCAAGCTGCAGGACATGATCCTGGCCAAGCGCATCGAGGACGCGCTCGACAAGGATCAGATCCTGTACCTGTACCTGAACCAGATCTACCTGGGCTCGGGCGCCTACGGGATCGAGGCGGCAGCGCGCACGTACTTCGGGAAACCCGTCGAGGAGCTCACCCTCGCCGAGGGCTCGATGATCGCGGGGCTCGTGCCGGCGCCGTCGGTCTACACGCCGCGCCGCAGCCCCTCGCATGCGCGCAGCCGCCAGCAGTTCGTGCTCCGACGGATGGTCGAGGTGGGCTACATCACCGAAGAGGAGCGCGAGGCCGCGCTCGCCCAGGATCTGCCCCTCGTCGCCGCCACCTTCGACGAGACGCGCGCTGCGGCGTCGTACTTCGTCGAAGAGGTCCGCCGCTACCTGGTGCAGCGCTACGGCTTCGACGAGGTGCTCACGGGCGGGCTCGAGGTGTTCACCACGGCCGATCCCGCGCGCCAGCGCGATGCCTACGAGGCGCTGCGCCGAGGGCTGCGCGAGGTCGATCGGCGCAGCGGCTACCGCGGACCCGAGCGCACCGCGGCGCGCGAGGAGTGGCCCGCGCTGCTCGCCGCACTGGGGGAGGCGAACCGGACCGAGCCCTACACCGATCGGGGTCTCGCCCGCGGGCTCGTCACCGAGGTCGACGACGGGAAGGGCGTCGCCCGCGTCGCCCTGGGTCCCGATCGCACCGCCACGCTCGAGCTCGAGGACGTGCGCTGGGCGCGCAAGCCCGATCCCAAGGTCGATGGAAGCTGGACTCGCGTGCGCTCCATCGGTGCCGTGCTCGCACCCGGGGACGTGATCTGGCTCGCCGAGGAAGATACGCCGGCAGATCCGCGCCCCGGTGCGGATCCCGGAGCACCCGTCGAGCCCGATTACACCCTCTCCCAAGAGCCCGAGGTGGAAGGCGCGCTCGTCGCGATCGACCTCGAGACCCACCGCCTGCAAGCGCTCGTCGGCGGCTACAGCTTCGAACGCAGCGAGTTCGACCGCGCCGTGCAGTCGCGGCGCCAGCCGGGCTCCGCCTTCAAGCCGGTGGTCTACGCAGCGGCCCTGGAGCGCGGCTTCACCCCCGCCTCGATCGTCTACGACACACCCATCGTCTACGAAGACGCGACGGGGATGCTCTGGAAGCCGGAGAACTACTCCGAACGCTTCTACGGTCCGCTCACCCTGCGCAACGCCCTCGCCCACTCGCGCAACGTCGCCACGATCAAGCTGCTCGGCGAGGTGGGCATTGCGTCCGCCAGCCACATGGCGCGCGCCCTCGGCATCCGCACGAAGCTCGAGGAGAACCTCTCGCTCGCCCTCGGCACGAGCGAGGTGACGCTCGCCGAGCTCGTCCGCGCGTACACCGCGTTCGCGACGGGCGGCCGCCTCGTCGATCCGGTGTTCATCCTCGAGATCCGCGACCGCGAGGGCAACGTGCTCGAGCGCGACGTGCCACTGCTCGCGAGCCTGGATGCGACGGGGGCCGGCGACGGTGCGGCCGATCCAGGGCAAGCGACTCTCGCAGAGCTCGCCGTGGAGTCGACGCCGCCGGCGCCCGACGAGGAATCCGACGCCGAGAGCACCGACGCCGACGCTGCGCAGGATCCCTTCGGATCCGAATCGCTCCCGGCCGGTCACGTCCTCGATCCCGTGACGGCGTACCTGATGACCGACATGCTGCGCGCCGTCGTCGAAGAGGGCACCGGCCAGCGCGTGCGCGCGCTCGGTCGACCCGTCGCGGGCAAGACCGGAACGACGAACGAGCTGCACGACGCCTGGTTCATCGGCTTCACCCCCGAGATCGTCACTGGCGTGTGGGTCGGTTACGACAATGCAAGATCGCTTGGCCGCAACGAGACCGGCTCGCGCGTGGCGAGCCCGATCTTCCTCGAGTACATGCGCCGGGCGCTCGCCGGGCGACCCCCTTCGAGCTTCGCCGTACCGCCCGGGATCGACTTCGTGCGCATCGACGAGCAGACGGGTCAGCTCGCCACACCCGGTGATTCCGATGCGCGCTTCCAGCCCTTCCGAGCGGGTACGAGCCCGCAGGAGATCCAGCCCACGACGGACGGTGAGAGCCCCCTGGTCCGCCGTCCGCGGCTCGACTGAGAGCGGATTCGGGGCGGCCTCGCTCCTCGCGTGAAATGGCGTCGCTTCGTGGTACGTTCCGGCCGTGCGCCAGTACCTCGAGCTCCTTCGCCACGTACGCGAGCACGGCGTCCCCAAGGCGGACCGCACGGGCACCGGCACGCGGAGCGTCTTCGGTTGGCAGATGCGCTTCGACCTCGCGGCGGGCTTTCCCGCGGTGACGACGAAGAAGCTCATGCTGAAGTCCGTGATCCACGAGCTGCTCTGGTTCCTGCGCGGCGAGACGAACCTACGCTACCTGCACGAGCACGGCGTCGGGATCTGGGACGAATGGGCGGACGAGCGGGGCGAGCTCGGCCCGGTCTACGGCGCGCAGTGGCGCTCGTGGCGCGCTGCCGACGGGCGCACGATCGACCAGATCGCGCGCGTGATCGAGGAGATCCGCACGAACCCCGACTCGCGTCGCCTCGTCGTGAGCGCATGGAACGTCGGCGAGCTCGAGCGCATGGCGCTGCCGCCGTGCCATCTGCTGTTCCAGTTCTACGTGGCGAGGGGACGGCTGAGCTGCCAGCTCTATCAACGCAGCGGCGACGTGTTCCTGGGCGTGCCGTTCAACATCGCCTCGTATGCGCTGCTCACGCAAATGGTCGCACAGGTGACGGGCCTCGCGCCCGGCGAGCTCGTGCACACGCTCGGCGACGTGCACCTGTACGAGAACCACCTCGAGCAGGCCGATCGCCAGCTCGCGCGCGAGCCGCTGCCGCTCGCGCGTCTGCATCTCGATCCCGGCGTGAAGTCGATCTTCGACTTCCGCTACGAGCACGTCCGGCTCGAGGACTACCGCTGCCACGGCGCGCTGCCGGCGCCGATCGCGGTCTAGCCCACCGTGATCTCGCTGATCGCCGCCATCGCGAGAAATCGCGTGATCGGCCGCGACGGCGGGCTTCCCTGGCATCTGCCCGCGGACCTCGCGCACTTCAAGCGCATGACGATGGGCAAGCCCATCGTCATGGGACGGCGCACGCACGACGAGATCCGGCGTCCGCTTCCCGGGCGCGAGAACTGGGTCGTGACGCGGCAGCGCGGCTTCCACTCGCCCGGATTCCACGTCGCCGCGAGCCTGGACGATGCCCTCGCCGCCTGCGCAGGGGCACCCGAGGTCGTGGTGATCGGTGGCGCGGAGATCTACCGCGAGGCGCTGCCGCGCGTGGAGCGCATGTACCTCACGTGGATCCACGCCGACGTCGAGGGCGACGTGCGCTTCCCGGCCTTCGATCCTGGCGAGTGGCGCGAGATCGAGAGCGAGGAGCACCCCGCGGACGAACGCCACGCGCACGCGTTTCGCTTCGCGACACTCGTCCGTGTGGAGGCGCCCCAGCGCGCCGCCGATCGTCCCTAGTCCGGCAGGGGGCGGCCGACCACGCGCTTCATGAGCCGGCCCGCAGGAATCCGCTCACCCGGCGCGAGCTGGTTGATCGCGGCGATCGTGGCGGCGTCGACCGGCGACGGATGCTCGCGAACGAACGACTCCAGGCTCGTGGCCCGCGGGACGCGCACGAGCGCCAGGCGATGCGGCGCGACGTCGAGGTAGCGGCGATCGCGAAGCGGGGCGAAGCTCGCCAGCGATGCGGAAATCGCATCGCGGCGGGCCTCGAAGCGCGCATCCGCCGCGTAGCCGAGGATGCGGTAGACGTGCTTTCCATACCCCACGAAGGCCGCCCTCCCGCGAAGAGCCGCGCCCTGCGCCGTCTGCGCGCCGAAGTCCACGACGATCGCCGGAAGACCGCCGATCGTTCCCGCGCGGCGGGCGGTCGCCACGACACCCTCCTGTGTCTGCATGCGCTCCGCCGCGGCTTCGACCGTGCCCTCCGCCGAGAGCGAGAGCATCACCACCGCGTCGCCCTCGGGGCTTGCCGCCCCCACGGACTCGCGCTGGTTCGCCGTCTTCCAGCCCGAGGGGAAGCGCAAGGCAAAGGCGAGCTCGGGGTGGTAGAAGCGCGTATCGCGAAAGTAGCCCTGGCGGGGATCCTCGCCGAAGACGAGGCCGTCGATCCGGCGCAGGAACGCCTCGTCGACGGTGGGCGTGCGCGGTGCGGCGCCGATGCGCTGCGCGAGGCGCGCGACGCGGTTCGCGGGATTCGGATGGGTCGACAGCCAATCCGGAAGACGCCCCTCCGCGCCGCTCGTGCGATCGAGCATCGTGAGCACCTCGATCATGCCGTGCGGGTCGTAGCCCGCCGCGCCGAGGTAGCGAAGGCCCAGGTCGTCGGCCTGGCGCTCCGCTTCGCGGCTGAAGCCCAGGAAGAGCAGCGACACGCCCGCTCGTGCCACGTCGCCGAGCGCGGCGAGCTCGGGAGCCACGATCGTGCCGAGCAACATGCCGAGTCCCGCAAGCTGCGCGCGGCTCATCTGCTCCACGCTGTGGCGCGCGGTGACGTGGCCGATCTCGTGGCCGAGCACGGCGGCCATCTGCGCCTCGGAGGTCATGTGCGCGAGGATGCCGCGCGTGAGGTAGAGGAATCCTCCGGGCAGCGCGAACGCATTCACCGCCGGGTCGTCCACCACCGTGAACGTCCACGGCAGATCCGGCCGCTCCGCTTTGGCCTGCACGCGACGCCCCACCTGCGCGACGTAGCGCTGGAGCGCCTCGTTCTCGTAGGCGCCCATCGAGGCCAGGATCTCGCCGTGGGCCTGCCGGCCCATCGCCATCTCCTGCTGCGCACCGATCAGCACGAGCTGCGACTGGCCGGTCGCCGGGTTCGTGACGCATCCGCTGCCGGCGAGCAGGAGCACTCCGGCCGCGAGCGACGCAATCCGGTGTCGGATGCGCGAATCCGACAGGCGGCGCCGAAGCTGGGAGACGAGCGGGCGCGGCTCCATCATGCGGACTCCTCCTCGTGTCGAGAATCAGCGTCGCGCGGCCGGGCGGCGCCTCCGCGCGGATCGATCCACGCCGTGGGGTGGCCCGCGGCGCGCAGCGCGTGCACGATCTCGGCCGCGTGCGCGAGACCGCGCGTCTGCAGCGTGAGCTCGACCTCGGCGCTCTCGAGGGAGAGATGGCTGAACGCGCGCGAGTGGTGGACCTCGACGATGCTCCCGCCCTCGGCTCCGATCTTCGTCGCCACCTCACCGAGCGCGCCGGGCACGTCGCGCACGTCCACGCGGATGCGCACGAGGCGGCCGCTCTTCACCAGGCCGCGCTGGATCACCGACGAGAGCGCGAGCAGATCGATGTTTCCGCCGGAGAGCACGAGGCCGACGCGGCGGCCGCGGAAGCGCTCGGGGTACGCGAGCAGCGCGGCGAGCCCGGCCGCGCCCGCCCCTTCGACCACCGTCTTCTCGATCTCGAGCAGCAGCAGCACCGCGCGCTCGAGCTCCGCCTCGTCGACGAGCAGGATCTCGCGCACGTGCTCTCGCACGATCGGCACGGTGAGCCGGCCCGGAGACTTCACGGCGATGCCCTCGGCCATCGTGGCGACACCGCAGTGGATCGGCTCGCCCGCGAGCGCCTGCTTCATCGTGGGAAAGCGCGCGCTCTGCACGCCCACAACCTCCACTTGCGGAGCGAGACCGTGCGCCGCGATCGCCATGCCCGAGACGAGCCCGCCGCCGCCCACCGGCACCACGAGGACCTCGCGATCCGGCCACGCGGCGAGCAGCTCGAGCGCCACCGTGCCCTGTCCGCGGATCACGTCGACGTCGTCGTAGGGATGCACGAAGACGAGACCGCGCTCCCCTTCGAGCCGGCGCGCGCACGCCGCCGCCTCATCGAGCGTGTCGCCCTCGAGCCAGACCTCGGCGCCGAATGCGCGCGTGTGCTCGACCTTCACGTTCGGCGTGAAGCGCGGCATGACGATCACCGCGGGAATGCCGAGCCGCTGCGCGTGATACGCTACCGCCTGCGCGTGATTGCCGGCGGACATCGCCACCACACCGCGGCACCGCTCCGCCTCGCCGAGCGAGAGCAGCTTCACCAACGCGCCGCGATCCTTGAACGACGCCGTGAACTGCTGGTTCTCGAACTTCAGGACGACATCGGCGCCGGTGATCTCGGAGAGCGTGCGCGAGCGCGTCGCGGGCGTCGCGATCACCTGGCCGCGGATGGCCTCGGCGGCGCGCCGTACGTCGTCGAGCCCGAGCTCGCGCAGCGGCGCGGCCGCCTGTCTCATCGACCGCGACTCTTCTCGGTGTCGATCATGCGAGTGCGCGCTCCAGCAGGTGGACCAGACCGCGTCCGAAGCGAGCGGGATCGGGAAGCGTCCCGCCCTCCGCGAGCAGGCACTCACCGTAGAGCACCCAGGCCGCGTCCTCCAGCTCGGGGCTCGCGGGATCGGCCTCGAAGCGCGCCCGGAGCTTCGCCAGGATCGGGTGATCGGGATTGAGCTCGAAGATGCGCTTGAGCTTGGGCAGCGCGTGCCCCGCGCGGCGCAGGGCATCCTCGAGCTGCGGCGAGGGGACGCCCATCTCGCTCACCAGACACGCGGGAGACTGCGTGAGCCGCGAGGACAGGCGCACCTCGCTCACCTCGTCCTGCAGGATGTCGCGAAGCCGCGCGAGCAGGTCGCCCACCTCGGAGCGCTTCGCCTCGAGCGCCTCGCGGGCCGCGCTGCGCTCCTCCTCGCTGCCGAGCTCGACCTCACCGCGCCCGACGGCGACGATCTTCTTCCCCTCGTACTCGAGCGGCCGATCGAGCCACACGTCGTCCACGCGATCCCAGAACAGCAGCACCTCGTAGCCCTTCGCGCGGAACGCCTCGAGATGCGGCGAGCGCTCTGCAGCCTCGCGCGTGGCGCCGGCGAGCACGTAGATCGCGTCCTGATCCGGCTTCATGCGACCCACGTACTCCGCGAGCGTCGCGAGCTCGCCCGGCCGCGCGCTCGATCCCGCGAGCACCAACCGCAAGAGCTTCTCGGAGTCCGCACCGAAGTCGAGCAGCCCTTCCTTCAGCACCGGCCCGAGCTGCGCCCAGAACTGCAGGTACCGCTCGCGGTCGTCGCGCTGCATCGCCTCGAGCGCTTCGAGCACGCGCTTCACGATGCGGCTGCGGATCGAGCGGATGCGCCGATCCTGCTGCAGCATCTCGCGCGAGACGTTGAGCGGAAGGTCCTCTGCATCGACCACGCCGCGCACGAAGCGCAGCCACGGCGGCGCGAGATCCTCGCAGTGGTCCAGGATGAACACCCGCTTCACGTAGAGCTGGATGCCGCGCTGCGCGCGCTCGCGGTGATTCAGGTCGAACGGCGCCTGGCTCGGGACGTAGAGCAGCGCACGCGCCTCGAACGTGCCCTCGATGGAGAGGGCGATGCGCTCGAGCGGATCGTTCCAGTCGTGCGCGATGTGCTTGTAGAACTCGCGGTACTCCTCTTCGCTCACCTCGTCCTTCGGTCGCAGCCAGATCGCCTGCCGCGAGTTGATCGGTGCGGGCGCGGGGGGCTCGCCGCCCTCGGGCACGGGCTCTCCGCGCAGATGGATCGGGTACGCGACGAAGTCCGAGTAGCGCTTCACGATGCGGCGGATCACCGCGCCCTGCGTGTAGTCCTCGAGGCCGGCCTCGGGATCCGCGGGACGCAGGTGCAGCACGACCGTCGTGCCGGCGCTCTCGCGCTGCGCGGAGTCGATCGTGTACGTGCCGTCGCCGGTGGACTCCCAGCGCGTCGCCGTGGCCTCCCCCGCGCGCCGCGTGGTGAGCGTCACGCGATCGGCCACCATGAAGCTCGCGTAGAAGCCCACGCCGAACTGCCCGATCAGCCCGGGGAGCGCCGCTTTGGCCTCGCCCGACGCGGCGCTCGCCCGCAGCGTCGCCAGGAACTCCTTCGAGCCGGAGCGCGCGATCGTGCCGATGTTCGCGAGCACCTCGTCGCGGGTCATGCCGATGCCGTTGTCCGACACGGTGAGCGTGCGCGCCGCGGGATCGATCTCGATCGTGATCGCGAGCTCGCCGTCGGGCTGCAGCTCCGGACGGGTGAGCGCCTCGAAGCGCAGCTTGTCGAGCGCGTCCGATGCGTTCGACACCAGCTCGCGCAGGAAGACCTCCTTGTGCGAGTAGAGCGAGTGGATCACCAGGTCGAGCAGCTGCTTCACCTCGGCCTGGAAGGCGCGGGACTCGGGGGCGGGACTCATCGGGGCTTCCTTCCTGTCGTCTTCGGGCTCTTCGGGGGCGCGTCACCTCGCTGGGGACCCGCCCCGGCTCGGGAACCCGGGTGCGGGGAGGCTATGGACCGATCACGCCCTCGCAAGAGCCACGGTGCGGGCACCGGCTCGGGCGGGACGCTCGCGAGACGCGACGAGCGCGGTACCCTGAGCGGGCATCGGCAGCGCCGCTGCGGTTGGGGCCGCCATTCGGGAAGGGGACGAGATCATGCACGGAGCGAGAAGCGGAAGGACGACGGCGCTCTGGTTGGTGGCCGCCGCGCTGTGGCTCGGCTCCGCGGGAATCGCCGCCGCCGCAGACGCGGACACGGGCGCGTGCCGCATCGAGCCCGAGACCAACTGCGCATGGGCGGATCTGTCCGGGCGCGATCTCGAGGGTGCGGATCTCGAGGCCGCCTCGCTGCACGCCGCGGTGCTCACCGGTGCGAATCTTCGCAACGCGAGGCTCGTGCGCGCGGACCTGCAGGTGGCGAAGCTCCAGGACGCGGACCTGTCGGGTGCGGACCTCACCGACGCCCACATGTTCGGCGACCTGCTCGAGGGCGCGCGGCTCGAGGGAGCGAAGCTTCGCAACGTGAACCTCGTGCAGGCGAACCTGCGCGGCGCGAACCTGCGCGGCGCAGACCTCGAGGGCGCGATCCTCATGGCCGCGGATCTCTCCGGTGCCACCTGGACGGACGGCCGCATCTGCGCACAGGGTTCCATCGGAGAGTGCCGCTAGCCGCAGCTCGCCCGTTTCGCGAGCCGCTCGACCGCGTTGCTCAGTCGAGGGTCTTCATCTTTCCCGGCGCGTGCTTCGCCACCAGGAAGGGCAGCGGCAACGCGAGCAGGAACAGCACGAACAGCAGCACGTAGGCATCCTGGAACGCCTCGACGTGCGCATCGACCGAGACGAAGCGGTCGAGCGTCCGCAGGGCCAGGTGATTCGCCGTCGCCGGATCGAAGCCCTGCTGCGTGAAGAGCGACGCGAGCGACTGCAGCTTCTCGTACACGACGTCCGACAGTGGCCCCACGGGGCTCGCTGCGTGCGCATGATGGACGGTCGCGCGATGGTCGAGCGTCGTGGTGAGGGTGGCGATGCCCAGGCTTCCGCCCAGGTGACGGAACAGGTTGTAGATGCCGGATCCGGCCTGGATCTGCTCGGTGGGCAGGGCGCGCAGCGTCGCCGTGGACAGCGCCACACCGATCGTTCCCGTCCCCATGCCGCGCAAGATCTGTGGCCAGAAGATCTGATCCCATCCGCACGCGGTGGTCCACTGGCTCATCATGGAGAGCGCCACCATCATCGAGCCCATCCCGAACCAGAGCAGGGGGCGCGGGCCGAGGATCCACGTGAGCTGGCCCGAGACCAAGAGCACCGCCGCCGACGCCGCCGACGACGGCAACACCGCGAGTCCCGAGTTCCACGCGCCCCAGCCGAGCATCGTCTGCGTGAACAGCGGCATCAGGTAGACGGTTCCGTACAGTCCTACACCGAGGAGCGTATTGAGGATGCAGCCCACCCACAGCGCGCGGTGACGCAGCACCCGAAGGTCCACGATCGGGTGCTCCGTCGAGAGCTCGCGGATCACCAGCGCCACCAGGCCGAAGGCCGCCATGCTCGCGAGCACCACGATGTGCGTGCTCTCGAACCAATCGTCCTTGTGTCCTCGCTCGAGGAACGTCTGCAGCGCGCCCACTCCGATGATGAGCAGCGCCAGCCCCGGCCAATCCACGCGGGGCGGGCGCATCTTCTTCAGGAATTCGGGATCCTCGATATAGGTCGCGGCGAACGTCGCCGCGATCAGGCCGAGCGGAATGTTGATGTAGAAGATCCACTGCCACGAGGCATTGTCCGTGAGCCATCCGCCGAGCGTCGGCCCCAGGCTCGGCCCGACGATCACGCCGATGCCGTAGATCGCCTGGCCCACGCCCTGCTTCGACGGCGGAAACGTCTCCACCAGCACGGTCTGCGAGGTCGTCACCAGCGCGCCCCCGCCGAGGCCCTGCACGATGCGCCACAGGATGAGCTGCCACGCCGTCGTCGACAGCCCGCACATGAGCGACGCAAACGTGAAGAGCAGGATCGAGGAGACGAAGTAGCGCTTGCGCCCGAAGCGCGCGGCGAGCCATCCCGTCACCGGCATGATGATCACGTTGGCGATGATGTAGCCCGTGATCACCCAGTCGATCTCGTTCAGGGTGGCGCCCAGGCTTCCCATCATCGCGGGCAGCGCCACGTTCACGATGCTCGTGTCGATGATCTCGAGCAGCACGCCGAGCATCACCGAGAAGATGATGAGCACCGTGCGCAGATCGAGACGCCACTCCTCCTCGCTTGGACCGAGGGGAGCGACGGTCGAGCCGTCTACGATGGCAGTCTCAGCGGACATCGACCGTGACTTCGGCGGAGAGCCCCACGGGGAGCGGAGAGGGAACCCGCTCGGCGCCCGCACCCTCCGCCCGGTCGAGAGCGATCTTCACCGGAAGGCGCTGCACGACCTTGATGAAGTTCCCCGACGCGGGATCGGGTGGGATGAACGCATACTGTGCGCCCGTCGCCGGTGAGAACGAGTCGACGTGTCCGCGCCACACGACGTCGGGGAATGCGTCGATGTGGATCTCGGCCGGATGGCCCACGCGCAGGCGACGAACCTGGGTCTCCTTGAAGTTCGCCATCACCCAGCTCTGATCGTCGCCGGTGATCGACACGAGCGGCTGTCCCGGCGATGCGATCGCGCCGGGCTCCACGTTCTTGCGTCCGATCACGCCGTCGAACGGCGCCACGACGCGCGTGTGGGCGAGCTCGAGCTCGGCCGTGGCGAGGGACGATCGCGCCTGCAGCACCGGCGCCTCGTTGCCGAGCTCCGCCCGCGCCGCGTCCGCCTGCAGGGCGAGCGCCTGTGCGCGCGCCTGCAGCGCGTCGCGCTGGGCGGTGATGCGGTCGAGATCCTGCTGGCTCGACGCATTGCGCTTCACGAGGGCCTCCACGCGCTCGTACTCGCGCGTGGCACTCCACAGGTCCGCCACGGTGGCACGGTGCTCGGCCTCGGCCGCCGCGACGGCCGCGCGCACCGCGGCCATCCGGTTCTCGGCCGCCGCGAGATCGGCGCGCGCGCGATCCACGCGCGCCTGGTAATCGGCGGGATCGAGCACCACCAGCACGTCGCCTTTCTTCACGCGCTGGTGCTCGACCACGCGCACCTCGAGCACCTGCCCACCGACGCGCGCCGCCAGGTACGTCATCGTCCCCTCGACGAAGGCGGCATCCGTCGAAATCAGGGTTCGCGAGCGATGCACGAGCACGGCCGCCGTCACGATCACGAGGCCCACGGCGAGCGCCAGGATCCAGGGGCGAGCCTTCATCAGCAATCCGCGTACGAAACCAGCCTTCATGAGCGCAGCACTCCGTGCAGGAAGATGGGGACGAGCGAATCGATCACCTCGTCCATGGACCTCTCGTCGCGTTCGTCCTGGCGATAGACGGTCTTCACGAGCATGTGGCCGAGCAGCATTCCGAAGAAGGCGCGGCTCGCGAGGATGGGATCCATCGGCTGGAACGCGCCCTCCTCGATGCGACGCGCGACGTAGTCCGTGAGGAACGAGCGCAGGCGCCGCACGCGGGCCTCGTAGAACGGCTCGGCGAGCGAGTGGCCCTCGAGGCCCGTGAAGAGCAGGATCCGGAAGAACGCGGGATCCTCGTAGCCGCGGCGCAGGGAGGCACGGGCCAGTCCGGAGAACACCGCGCGGTCGTCCCTGCGGTCCGCCGCCGCTTCGAGCGCCGCGATCGGATCGGGCTCCGCGATCCGCGAGTCGATGATCGCGGAGTAGAGCGCCTCCTTGCTGGGAAAGTGGCGGTAGAGCGCAGCCTCGGTGATGCCCACCCGCGCCGCCACCTCGCGGGTGGTCGTCCCCGAGAAGCCCGACTGCGCGAAGCACTCCGCGGCCTCGCGCAGGATCTGGTCCCTGCGGTCGGGCGGACGGGCGGAGCCCGCCGCGGGGCCGGAAGAGGGGGGACCGGAAGAGGTCTGGGAGCGAGGCGGTGCCTCGCCGGATCGGGGGGCATTCATGGGGCGCGGAAGTTAGTAAATGTTTACTTCTTCGCGAGCCCCCACCGGCTCGGCCCCGAAACGGGGTGCGGAACGGGTATCCTGGGCCGCGCCGAGGACGCCGTTCCGGCCGGAGGATCCCCCGTGGAAAAGCTCTGCTATCTGCTGTTCGTGGAGCCCGAGCGCTCCGGCGCCGAGCTGCGCACGGCCCTGATCGAGAAGGCCGCGCCGGCGCTGCGCGCCGCCGGCGCCCGGAACCTCGTCGTCCACGTCCACGACGAGCCGGTGGCCGCGGGATCGCCGGGGTGGAAGAGCCACCCGCCGATCCGCGCCATGGTCTCGTTCTGGCTCGAGAACGGCGACGACCGCATCCCGTGCGAGGTCGCGCTCGCGCCCCATGCGCGTCGCCTCGCCGGGTACCTGGTCGTGGAGTCGCGCCCGCTCGTGCACGAGCGACCCCAAGGCGCACGCACCCCGGGCATGAACCAGGTGACGTGTCTCTCGCGCCGGCCGGGCCAATCGTGGGAGGAGTTCATCCACATCTGGCAGGGCGACCACAAGATCGTCGCCGTCGAGACGCAATCGACCGTGGGCTACGTGCGAAACACGATCGTGCGCCCGCTCACCGAGGGCGCCCCGCGCTGGGATGCGATCGTCGAGGAGACGTTCCCCATCGACGCGCTCACGAGCCCCCTCGCCTTCTACGCCGCCGCGTCGCAGGAGGATCTCGAGCGCAACCTCGGGCGCATGATGGCGAGCTGCAAGCGCTTCATCGACTTCGATACGATCGAGTTCACGCACATGTCGGAGTACTTCCTGGGCTGATCCCGCGTCGGGAGCAGCCGGGTCCGTCTGGGCGTTCGTCGCAGAAACACGTCATAGAAACAGGTTCGTCGCAGAGATAGGAGCAGAGCATGAAGCGGTTCGAGGGGAAGGTGGTTCTGATCACGGGTGCGGCGTCGGGCATCGGCCGCGCCGCCTGCCAGCGCTTCGCGTCCGAGGGCGCCGCGGTGTTCGGCGTCGACGTGAGCGAAGCAGCGCTCGCCGAGACCGAGAAGCTCGTGTCGTCGGCCGGCGGCAAGATCCGCACCACGCGCTTCGACATCACGAGCCCCGCGCAGTGCCGCGCCGCCGTCGAGGCCGCCATCGCTGCGTTCGGAAGGCTCGACGTGCTCGGGAACGTGGCGGGCGTGCTGCGCTTCCACGACGTCCCCTCCGTGAGCGAAGAGGACTGGAGCCGGATCCTCGGCGTGAATCTCACCGGCCCGTTCTTCCTGGCGCAGGCGGCGATCCCCCATCTGCTGAAGACCGCCGGCAACATCATCAACATCGCCTCGGTCGCGGGCTTGAAGGGCCAGGCCTACACCGTTCCGTATCCTCGTAGCGGCTGTTGTAGACCTCGAGGATGCGCTTCACGAGCGCGATGCGCTCGGTCACCGGCACCACCGTCCAGGCGCCGAAGGCCGCCCGTGCGGCCGCGATCGCGCGGTCGGCATCCGCCACATTGCCGAGCGCGACCTCGGCCACGATCTCTTCGGTTGCGGGATTCTCCACGCCGAGCCGCGCGGACGAGAGCGGATCGACCCATTGGCCGTCGATGTAGAACTGCTGGATGTGCTTGGGGATCATGACACTCACCTGAAGTAGATGTTGAAGTCGCGCCGGATCGCCGCGTCGATCTGCGGATCGATCTGCATCTGCGCCTTTGCCAGTATCTCGTTCTTCCGCCGAATCGCCCGATCAAGCAACATCGGCCGGTCGGCTTCCACCCATTCCTTCGGGCTCATCCGGTTGCCGAGCGTCGGATAGACGTATTCGGTCTGCATCAGCCTGAGCGTCTGGCCCGAGCCGAGGTAATGTCCCGGCCCGCCGAGGCAAACCTCCTTCATCGCCTCGATCGAGGTCGAATCCTCGGTC
>CAZOTO010000029.1:24413-26287 GCA_964582775.1 uncultured Myxococcales bacterium | reverse complement strand
TTCTCCGCATCGACGAGGCGCATGCGGCGGTGCTCGCCGCGATGCGCGAACGGAACGCGCCAGTAGCGCTCGGGTTCTCCCACGCGACCGCGCGCATGGACCACGAGGCGATGCGCGGGCCGCAGCTCCGTGATCCCGCGGAACATCGTCCGCGGCGGGCACGGATACGACATCGAGAACAGATCGTCGAGCGAGTCTCGATCGATCTCCGCCGGCACCAGGCCGGAGGCGAGGATCGCCTTGATCTCGGAGGCGAAGATCAGCACGTCCGGTGTGCGTGCGAGGTAGAGCGGTTTGATGCCGATCCGATCGCGCGCGAGCAGCATCCGGCGCTCCATCCGGTCCCACACCGCGAACGCGTACATGCCGCGCAGCGCCGCGGTCATCTCCACGCCGCGTTCTTCGTAGAGTGCGGGCAGCACGTGCGTGTCGCAGTGGCTCTCGATGCGATGTCCGCGCCGCGCGAGATCGGCAGCGAGCGCGCGCACGTTGTAGATCTCGCCGTTGTGGATGGCGGCAATCCGCCCACCCGCACCCATGGCGGGCTGGTGGCCGCGATCGAGATCGAGGATCGCGAGCCGCGTCGCGGCGAGATGCACGTCCTCCTCGAGAAGCTCTCCGCACTGATCGGGACCGCGATGCTCGAGCGTTGCGATCATCCGGCGAATCACGCCGGGTGGAGGCAACGGCCGGTCGCCGAGCCGCACGAGTCCCACGATTCCGCACATCGCACCCGCCCCCCCTCTGAGTCGGGCCCAGATCCGTCCGGGCAGGTCGGTCTGCACCGAACGGTCCCACCGTATACAACGATCGCGGGTCGAAATACAAACGACGTGCGGTTGCGATCCGGAGACGAATCGGTGTCAGCGTTCCTCGCAGGCGGCCAGCGCGCTCCACTCCTTCGTCACGTAGCGCGCGCATCGCGCGCCGCGGGGCCATCCCACGGGATCGAAGCCAGCCTTGCGCTTTAGGTGAAGCAGGAACTCTTCCGGATCGGGAAGGGAGCTCCACACACTCGGAAGGAACGTTCCTCGACGCGACTCCCACTCGATCACGAGCCCGTCCACACCGGGGCGCAGGGCCGCGAGCAGCGACGCCTCGGAATCGGCGTCGATCGGCTCGAGCGGACCGAGCACGGAGACGCGGATCCCGAGCGCATCGATCTCGTCCCGCGCGAGTGCCGGAAAGCGAGGATCGCGAAACCCGGCTGCGAATGCGTTCCACGCGACATCCTCGAGGAGCGGTCGCCGCGGCTCGAGCGCACCGATGCACCCGCGCAGATGCGCACCGCGGTACAGGCGCACGAAGCTCGCGCCCTCGATCCGCAGCGGCTCGGGGAACGCGCCCGCATCGGGGATCCAGGGCCGCGCAGACTCGAGGCCGCGCTCGAGTGAGCGACGCGCGACCTCGAGCAGGCGCGCACCGAGCGCATCGTCGAGCGCGCCCCACGCATCGCGCCGGGACACCACCGGCTCAAGCGAACGCATACGCTCCGTACCCCACGACGCGGTCGCGGCCGCCGGCCGTGTCGCCCGAGCTGCGCACGTCGATCACGTGCGCGCGAAGCCCGTGACGCCGTGCGGCGACGAGTAGCCCTCGAACGGGCACCCGCCCGCAAGCGGAATCCTCATCGAGCGCTTCCGGATCGAGCCGCGCGATCGCCTCGCTGGTGCGGGCGTCGCGGCCCCGCGCGGTGTCGTAATCGAGGTAGTGGCTGAGATCCGAGCTCACCACGACGAGGGTCTCGGGCCCGCCCCAGACGAGATCCAGCACGTCGGCGACCTCGCGCGCGCTCGCGTCGCCCGCGACGAGCGGCACGAGGCAGAAGGCATCGAGCACTCGTTGCAGGAAGGGGAGCTGCACCTCGAGGCTGT
>CAZOTO010000029.1:21225-24403 GCA_964582775.1 uncultured Myxococcales bacterium | reverse complement strand
CCCAGGCATGGGGCTCGTCCGCCGCCGCCACCCACGGTCGATCGAGCAGGCGCTCGATCGACGCCGTATCGAGCGCAACCTCGCCGAGCGGGGTGGAGAACGCCGTCACCCCCACCGCGGGCGTCGCCATCCCGCGCAGCAAGACCCGGTGCGAGGGGCCGATCAGCACGACGCGCTCGATCTCCTCGCGCATCCGTCGCAGCTGTGCGTAGGCGCAACCCGCCACCTCCCCCGAGTACGCGTACCCTGCGTGCGGAGCGATGATCGCCTTGGGGCGAAGCGCGAGATCGCGCACTCGTCCCTGCGCGATACAGGCGTCCACCTGGGCCGCGAGCGCGCGGGGCTCCGCGGGATAGAACTCGCCCGCCACGGCAGGCGGCCGGACTCGACAGGAACCCATGGGATCTCCACACACGGCGACACCACTCGGTGCCGTAGGCCAGGATGGGTTCCCGCGCGGGAGAATCAAGCGCCTTGACGCAACGGGATCGGGGAAACAGCATCGTGTCGGGTCCGCGATGGGACCCGATCTCCCATGACTTCCGCCGTTGATCCCCTCGACCTCACCACCGCGATTCCAACGCGGTACGCGCATCCGCTCGCCGATGGGCGGATCGGATGCGATGTCTGCCCGCGGCATTGCACGCTGCTCGATGGACAGCGAGGCCTGTGCTTCGTGCGTGCGCGCCGCGGCGACGAGATCGTGCTCACGACCTACGGGCGATCGAGCGGCTACTGCGTCGATCCCATCGAGAAGAAGCCGCTCTACCACTTCCTTCCGGGCACTCCCGTGCTCTCGTTCGGAACCGCGGGCTGCAACCTGGCCTGCCGCTTCTGCCAGAACTGGGACATCAGCACCTCGCGCGAGATGCAGACCCTCGCGGATTCGGCCCCGCCCGAGCGCATCGCCCGCGCCGCCCAGGCGCTCGGCTGCCGCAGCGTCGCCTGCACCTACAACGATCCGGTGATCTTCCTCGAGTATGCCATCGATACGGCCAAGGCCTGCCGCGAGCTCGGGATCCGATCGGTGGCCGTCACGGCGGGCTACGTGTGCGAGGAGCCGCGCGTCGATCTGTTCCGCCACATGGACGCAGCGAACGTGGACCTCAAGGCGTTCCGCGAGTCCTTCTACACGAAGTGGTGTCGGGGGCATCTCGCACCCGTTCTGGAGACGCTCGAGTACCTGGTGAAGGAGACGGACGTCTGGGTCGAGGTGACCACCCTTCTCATCCCCGGAGAGAACGACTCCGACGAGGATCTGCACGCGGCGAGCGCGTGGATGGTGGAGCATCTGGGCCCCGACGTGCCCTGGCACTTCACGGCGTTCCATCCCGACTACCGCATGCGCGACAAGCCTTCGACCCCGGCACCTACGCTCCACCGTGCGCGAGCCATCGCCCGCAGCCACGGCATGCGCTTCGCCTACACGGGGAACGTCCGCGATCCGGAGGGGTCCCGCACCGATTGCCCGGTCTGCGAGGAGACACTCGTCGCGCGCGATGGCTACGCGATCACCGGCTGGAAGCTCTCGGCGGACGGCTCCTGCCCGCGCTGCGGCACGGCGTGCCCGGGCGTGCTCGAGGCGCGGCCCGGCACCTGGGGTTCGCACCGGCTCCCGGTTCGGCTCGCCGACTTCGACGAGGGGAATCCCTCACCGGACGCGGTGCGCTTCGAGTAGGCTTGCTCGCATGAGCGAGTCGGCGGAGGCGCGCGACGCCGTACTCCGGGCGCTGTGCACGGCCCCGGGCGAATCGACCCTCGCAGACGTGGCGCGCCGGGTGGGACGGTCCTTGGCGCGCGCGGAGCCCCGGGGCGAGCGCGAGCACTGGGGTGCGCGCTTCGCCGAGCGCATGTGCGCCCTGGAGCTCCTCCCGAGCCTGCCGGCCCTCACCAACGCGGGGCGAGGCGGGCCGCTCGCCGCCTGCTACGTGCTCGAGCCCGACGACTCCCTGCGCTCGATCTACGACACGCTCTCGCGTGCCGCGCGGATCCAACAGGGCATGGGAGGAAGCGGCATCGACCTGTCGCGGCTGCGGCCACGAGGCAGCCCGATCGCCCGCTCCGGGGGCGTCTCCCCGGGACCGGTCGCCTTCCTGGATCTCTTCGCCTGCTCGGCCGAGGTGAACCGCCGGGCGGGGCGCCGTCCCGGGGCGCACCTGGCGATCCTCGACGACGGTCATGCGGACGTGCTCGCCTTCGTGCGCGCGAAGCGCGGCCGCGCCGGAGCCTTGGCGGGCCTGGGCATCGCAGTGGCCCTCCACGATACCTCGTTCGATCCCGGCGAGGGGTCCACGCCCCTGCTCGAGGCGATCGCCGAATCGATCCACGATACCGGCGAGCCGAGCGTGCTCTTCGTCGATGCGATCGAGCGCGCGAACCCACACCCCGAGCGCGGGGCCCTGCACGCAACGAATCCATGCGGCGAGCAGCCGCTGCTGCCCGACGAGAGCTGCGTGCTCGCCGCACTGTGTCTGCCCTCCTTCTCGGACGCGAGCGGGCGCATCGACGCCAAGAGACTGGGCGAGGCCGTGTGCGACGGCGTACGGCTGCTCGACGACATGGTCGAGACGGCGAGCTTTCCCGACGCTCAGATCCGCCAGGCGAGCCGCGCGACGCGCAAGATCGGCCTCGGGATCATGGGCCTCGCGGACGTGCTGCTCCTGCGCGGAATCGAGTACGACGATCCCGCGGCGATCGACGCCGCCGAGGGAATCACGAGCCTCGTCGCACACACTGCCCGAGAGGCGAGCGAGGCCCTGGCCGCGGAGCGCGGCCCCTACCCCGCATGGGGCGGCGCGGGCCGCGCGCGGCGCAACGCGACGCTGCTCGCGGTGGCGCCCACGGGTACGCTGCGGCTGCTCGCCGGATGCAACGGCGGCATCGAGCCCCTCCTCGATCCGGTGCTGCGGATCCGCCACGCCGGCAAGGACCTGCGCTGGGTGGATCGAACCCTCTGGGCGTGGGCGGCGGCGAACGCCCCGGATCCGGTGGCACTGACCGAGGCACTCGCCACGGCCGAGGACACGAGCGCTCTCCCCGGCATCTCCCCCCAGCAGCAGCGCCTGCTGCGCCCGGCCTGGCAGATCGACGCCGAGGCACAGATCCGGCTGCAGGCGAGGGTGCAGGCTCATGTCGACGGTGCGGTGTCGAAGACCGTGCACCTGCCCGAATCAGCCTC
>CAZOTO010000029.1:0-21215 GCA_964582775.1 uncultured Myxococcales bacterium | reverse complement strand
CTCTCCCGAGGAGATCCTGCGGTTTCTCCACCTCGCCTGGTCCCTCGGCTGCAAGGGGGTGTCGTTCTTCCGCCGGGGATCGGCGGGCCTCGCACACCCGAGCGAATCTCCCCTCATCGATCTCGATCGCGCGCGGCTGGACGAGCCCCTCCGGCGCTGATCTACTCCACAAGAGGGCCGCGCGGGGGTTCCGTCGCGACGCAACGGACATCACGAGGAGTCACGCATGTCGATCGAACGCCTGCTCACACGACCGGTCCAGAAGCTTGGCCCCGACGCCACCTGCACCGACGCCGCACAGCTCATGCGCGACGAGAGGATCGGCGCCGTCGTCGTCGAGGATCGCGACGAGCGCGTGGTCGGCATCGTGACCGATCGCGACCTCGTCGTGCGCGTGGTCGCGCCCGGGCTCGATCCACGTAAGGTCCGCCTCTCCGAGGTGATGACCCGCGAGCCCGTCTACCTGAAGGGCGAGCGCGGCATCGACCAGCTCGTCGCCGCGATGCGCGACGCGAGCGTGCGGCGCGTGCCGGTCGTGGATCGCAGGGGCAAGCTCGAGGGGCTCGTCGCGATGGACGACCTCTTCGTGTTGCTGGCCACACAGCTCGCCGATCTCGCCACGGCCATACGTGACGAGATCGAGCCGAAGTAGGCGCGCTCCTGCGGACTAGCGCCGGACCTTCGAGATCACGCCGTCGGCAAAGCTTTGGATGGCGTTGATCTTCTGCTCGAGGGTCATCTCGTCGTTGCCCTCGTACACGTTGCGGAAGCCGATGATCGCATCCGTCACGCCGAGATCCTCGAGCCGGCGCACACCGTCCGGCGTATAGCCGTCGAACGAGATCACATGGATCTCGAACGGCAGCTTGTCCCGGCCGTACTCGCGGCGATAGGCCTGGAGCTTCTCCAGGTACTTCGCGAGCTCCGCCGGATCGCCACCCGCGTGCATCCAGCCGTCGCCGATCCGCGCCGCGCGTCGCAGTGCGGCATCCGCGTGGCCGCCGATCAGGATCGGGATCGGCTTCGTCGGCACCGGCGAGATCTTGATGCTCTCCAGGTCGTAGTACGTGCCGTGGAACCCGTAGAAGCCGCCGCGGGTGAGCCCGCGCACGATCTCGATCATCTCGTCCATGCGCGCACCGCGGCCCTCCCACGGCTGGCCGCAGATGCGAAAGTCCTCGGGCCACGGGCTCAGCCCCACGCCGAAGACGAAGCGGTTGTTGGAGAGCACCGCAACGGATGCCGCGGACTTCGCCACGAGCACGGGATGGCGGATCGGCAGCTTCACCACGAACGTGGTGAAGCGCAGGCGCTCGGTGACCGCAGCCATCCACGGGATGAGCGAGAAGGGCTCGATGAAGGGCTTGTCCTCGAGGAACTCGCGATCGCCCGTCGGCGTGTACGGATACTTGCTCTCGGAGACCTCGGGGTAGCAGATGCTGTCGGGGATCACGAAGGAGTCCCAGCCCGCCTCTTCCGCAGCCTTGGCGAGCGGCTGGTACTGGAACGGATCGCACATGGACTCGGCGAACGAAAAACGCATGGGGGGCCTCCTTCGCATCGCGACGAGCCGATCTCGCCGCGTGCCTTGCGATCATATCAGCTCGGGGACCGCGGACTGGGCTCGGCATCGCCGGGCGGAGCGGACGCATGACCGGCCTCGGCCTCGATGCGAGCCGCCTCGCGAACGAACCTCTCCTGGAGCTCCCGCGCCATCCGGTCGAGCTCGGCCTCGGGCAAACCCTGCGGCACCTCGAGGGGCTCGCCGTAGCGGATGTGGATCCGCGCGAACGGCAGCGGGATCTGCATGCGGTCCCAGCTCCGGGTGACGATCCGGCGCGTCGCCGCGGCGTAGGCGGGAACGATGACCGCTCCGGCTCGCTGGGCAAGCAGGAACAGACCCGGCTTCACGTCCCCGGCCGGCCCGCGGGGGCCGTCGACGATGTGGGCGGCGAGCTCTCCCGGCACGAGCCGGCGCACCATCTCGAGCAGCGCGCGCACGCCCCCATGCGAGCTCGAGCCCCGCACCATGCGAAAGCCGAGGGGCTCGGCCATGCGCGTCACCCGCTCGCCGTCGCGGCTCCGGCTCACCATGATGAGCGGCCTGTACGGGCAAAGCGGCCACATGCCGAGCAGCAACCAGCCGTGCAGGCTCGCCACGATCACCGGCCGGCCGGCGTCGAGCAGCGCGCGCACGCGATCCTCGCCGTCGATCCGGTACCGGAGCGTGAGGCCGAGCAGGCGCAGCAGCGTACGCACCGCCCACGGCAGGATGCGGAGCGCGAGATCGGAGCGGCGGTCGGACATCGCAGCGTCGAACGGCGCGCCCCGGCGGGGACCGACAGGCGATCCCCGCCGGAACCGGGCTAGCCGCGCGGGGCCAGCGCCTCGAGGATGCGCCAGTCTGGACCGGGATCACCCGCCGAGGAGATCGGCTGGATGCAGACGTGGCTCGCGCCGGCATCGAGGTGCGCACGCACGCGCGCTGCGATCGCCTTCTCGTCGCCCCACGCGACGAGCGCATCGATCAGCCGATCGCTGCCGCCATCGTCGAAGTCCGCATCCTCGTAGCCGAGGCGCCGCCAGTTGTTGCGGTAGTTCTCGAGCCCCAGGTAGAACGCCGCAGCCTGCCGCGCTGCCGCGCGCGCCTTCGAGGGATCCGTCTCGAGCACCACCTTCTGCTCGACGCAAAGCCAGGGATCGCGTCCGAGGATCCCGCGGGCCATCGCGGTGTGCTCGGGGGTCGTGAAGTAGGGGTGCGCGCCGCTCGCCTTGTCGCGGGCGAGCGCCAGCATGTTCGGGCCGAGCGCGGCGAGCACGCGGGGCGGATTCTCGGGCGGAGGCGGCGCGGCATAGGGCGCGCGATCCATCGCCTCGAGGTAGGTGCGCATCGTCTCGACGGGTCGCCCGTACGCATGGCCGCGCAGGCCCTCGACCATGGGCTTGTGCGAGACGCCGATGCCGAGCAGGAAGCGCCCCCCGGACTGCTCCGCGAGCGTCTTCTGCGCGGACGCCATGGTGACGGCATCGCGCGCGTAGATGCTCGCGATGCCCGTAGCGACGACGAGCCGCTCGGTCTTCGCGAGCAGCCACGCCGCCTGCGCGAACGCATGGCGGCCGATCGCCTCGGGAATCCACAGCGCGCGGTAGCCGAGCGATTCGATGCGCTGGGCGATCTCCGCCGAGCGCGCCGCCGGGAACGCCTCCGTGAACATCCACACTCCGACTTGGCCGATCTGCATCCCGCACCTCCCTCTGGGCAATCCCTGGGCGTTCCGCTCGGGCGTGTCGCCCGCCGCCGACTCCGCATCGGGCAGTCTATCCCACTGCGCTCCACCGACCGAGATCGGCGAGGATGGACCGATCGATCTGTGATAGAAATCGTCTCCCGAAGGAGGACCCGATGCCCGCCCCCCGCCGCGATCTCGACCTCACGAAGAAGCGCCTGCTGGAGTGGTGGCCCAGCCGCATGCCCGGCGCCACCGATCTGCAGATCTCGAACCTGAAGGGCCCCTCGGACACCGGCTTCTCGAGCGACACGCTGATCCTCGACCTCGCGTGGCGCGAGGGCGGCCGGCCCCGCGAGGAGCGGCTCGTCGTGCGCATCGAGCCGCGCGGCTTCAACGTCTTTCCCAGCTACGACGTCGCGCTGCAGTACCGGGTGATGAAGGCGCTGGCGGGCACGGACGTGCCGGTCCCCGAGATGCGCTGGCTCGAGACGGACGAGGCCGTCCTCGGTGCGCCCTTCTACGTGATGAGCTGGCTCGAGGGCCGCGTCCCCACGGACACCCCTCCCTACCACATGGGCGGCTGGGTGCCGGAGCTCACGCCCGCGGAGCGCACGGCGCTGTGGTGGAGCGGGGTCGACACGATGGCGCGCTTCCATCGGGTGGACTGGCGCGGGCTCGGCTTCGAGGACCTGGCGGAGCCCCATCGCGGCGCCACACCGCTCGAGCAACAGCTCCACTACTACGACGAGTTCTTCTCCTGGGGGGTCCCGGATCGCTCGCGCGTCGCGCTGATCGAGGAGACACTCGCCTGGCTGCGGGCGAACCGTCCCGCCACCGAGACCGTGGGCCTGTGCTGGGGCGATTCCCGGCTCGCGAACATGATCTTCCGCGGCACCGAGTGCGTGGCGGTGATCGACTGGGAGATGGTGCGCCTGGGCGATCCCGTGCAGGATCTCGCATGGTGGATCACGGCCGATCGCTGCTTCACCGAGGGGATCGGCATCCCGCGGCTGCCCGGCTTCCCGAGCCATCCCGAAACCGTCGCGCGCTGGGAGTCGATCGTGGGCCGCCGCGCCGAGCACTTGAAGTACTACGAGATCCTCGCGCTCATGCGCTTCGCGGTGATCATGGCCCGCATCTCCTTGCAGATGAAGCACTACGAGATCCTGCCGGCGGACCACGACATGGATGTGAACAACCTGGCCTCGACCACCCTGACGAGAGTCCTGGCCGAGGCCCGGGTATGATGGGGGGCACCAGCGGAAGGGAGCCGTCATGCGCATGAACGCCATCGTCGCCGGCGTGGGGATGACCCGCTTCGGCAAGCACATGGACAAGGGACTCAAGCAGATCGGCGGGGAGCCGGTGCTCGAGGCCGTGAAGGACGCGGGCCTCTCGCTCGCCGACATCCAGGTCGCCTACGTGGGCAACTGCGCGGCGGGGCTCGTCACCGGACAGGAGTCGATCCGCGGCCAGGTGATCCTGAGCTCGATCGGCCTCGGAAAGATTCCCATCATCAACGTCGAGAACGCGTGCGCCAGCGGATCCACCGCGGTGAACCAGGCGTGCGCGATGGTGACCGCCGGCTTCTACGACGTGGCGCTCGCACTCGGCGTGGAGAAGCTCTACCACGAGGACAAGGCGGTGAGCTACCGCGCGTTCTCGGGTGCGGTGGACGTGGAGGAGATCGCGCAGTTCTTCGCGGCGAACCAGGCGGATGCCTCGTCCGGCAAGAACCGCTCGATGTTCGTCGACTTCTACTCGACGCTGGCCAAGCAGTACATGGAGAAGTACGGCGCCACCGCGCGCCACTTCGCGATGGTCTCCGCGAAGAACTCCTTCCATGGCAGCCTCAATCCGCGGGCGCAGTTCCGCGAGGAGCTCACCGTCGAGGACGTGCTCGCCGCGCCGATGATCGTACCGCCGCTCACGCGGCCGATGCTCTCGCCGATCGGAGACGGCGCCGCCGCCGTGGTCGTCGTGAGCGAGCGAAAGGCGCGCGAGCTCGGCATCTCGCGGCCCGTGCACATCGTCTCGAGCGTGCTGCGCTCGTACTACGACAAGCCCGAAGGAGAGCCGAGCGTCTCGGAGACCACCGTGGACGAGGCGTACGCGGAGTCCGGCGTGGACCCGCGCGACGTCGACGTGGTCGAGCTGCACGACGCCTCGGCGCCGAGCGAGCTGGTGACCTACGAGCTGCTGCGGCTGTGCACGGCCGGGGATTGCGTGAAGCTGCTCGAGGACGGCGATACGAAGCTCGGCGGTCGCATCCCCGTGAACCCTTCGGGCGGACTGCTGCGCAAAGGGCATCCCGTCGGCGCCACCGGCGTGGCGCAGATCGTCGAGCTCACCGAGCAGCTGCAAGGCCGCGCGGGCAAGCGCCAAGTCGAGGGGGCGCGGATCGCGGTGTCACAGAACGGTGGCGGGACGATCCGCGGCGACGCCGCCGTGATCCACATGGCCGTCCTGAAGGCCTAGGAGATCCAAGCGATCGCCGCCGTCGCGGCTGCACTCTGGCTTCTCGCCGTCCTGGGATCCCCACCTTCGGTCGCGCTCGCTTCCGAAGAGGCGGCGCTTCGCGCAGCGATCGAGGCCGGGCGAGAAGAGAGGCGCGAACGGCTCGCGCGCTGGGTCGAGACCAACACCGGAAGCGGTCACCTCGCGGGGCTCGCGCGCTTCGCGGATGAGCTCGCGGCGCGGCTCGCCGCGCTCGGCTTCGAGGTAGAGCGGATCGGTGGCCCCACGATCGAGCTTCCGGACCGCGGATCCGTGCGCACGGGGCCGATCCTCGTCGGACGACGCGCGGTGCGCGCCTCCGCGCGTGCGACGAAGCATCGCTTTCTCGTCTCGGGACACTACGACACCGTGTTCGAGCCCGATCATCCGTTTCGCGGCTGGCGCCTCGATCCCCACGATCCCACCCGTGCGATCGGACCCGGTGCCGCCGACATGAAGGGCGGCCTCGTGATCCTCTTCTCCGCGCTCGAGGCGCTCGCGACCACGGGCGATCTCGATCGCGCGAGCTGGACCGTCGTGCTCGTCGCGGACGAGGAGATCGGCTCCCTCGGCTCCCGCCTGTGGATCGAGGCCGAAGCACGCGAAGCCACCGCAGGCTTCGTCTTCGAGAGCGCACCGCCATCGGGCGCGATGACGCGATCCCGACGCGGGCTCGGACAGTTCCACCTGGCCGTTCGCGGGCGCGCCGCGCACGCAGGCTCGGGCCACCGCGAAGGCCGCAGCGCGATCCTCGCACTCGCGCACAAGGTGATCGAGATCGAGGCGCTCACCGACGAGGCCGCGGGTCTCACCGTGACCGTCGGCACCATCGAGGGAGGAACCAAGCGCAACATCGTCCCCGAGCGCGCCGCGGCCTGGATCGACGTGCGCTACGACCGGCCCGAGCAGGGCGAGTCCATCGCGCAGAGGCTCGCGCGGATCGCGAGCAACCCTCACATCGAGGGGACGCAGGCGACGCTCTGGGGGACGCTGCACCGCCCGCCGCTCGTCGATACGCCCGCGTCGAGGCGCCTGCTCGATCTCTACGCGGAGGCGTCGCGCCGCGCCGGCGTCGTCCTTCCCGCAGCCGAGCACTCCGGCGGCGGAACGGATGGATCGCTCATGGCCGGCGTGGGCCTTCCGGTGCTCGACTCCATGGGCGCACGCGGCGGCGAGACCCACTCGGACCGCGAGTTCGTGATCCTGGAGAGCCTCGACGAGCGCTCCCTCGTGACGGCGCTGTTCTGGCGCCGGCTCCTGGAGACCCCTGCTCCGTAGCCTCCGGCGTGCCGTCCGCGCGAATCCCCGATCCCTGCCGACGGAGCCCGCGGACGAACGTGCTACCCTAGCCCCTCGTCCATCCCCGGCGGTGATCGCTGGGTCCCGGCCGGCGGAGCGGTCGCGAACCCCGCCAGGTCCGGAAGGAAGCAACGGTAGTGGTTGGCTTCGGGTGGCCGGATCGGCCCAGCGGTCTCCGGCGGGGATGGGCGCTACCCGCGAGGCATTCCCCCGGATGAGCTACGAGGTTCTCGCCCGCCGCTGGCGCCCCCAACGCTTCGACGACGTGGCGGGCCAGCAGCACGTCACCACCGTGCTCCGCAACGCGCTCCTGCAGGGGCGGCTGCCGCACGCGATCCTGCTCACGGGACCACGCGGCGTGGGGAAGACCTCGATCGCGCGCATCCTCGCGCGGTGCCTGAACTGCGAGAAGGGCCCCACGGACCAGCCGTGCGGCACGTGCGCCGCGTGCCGCGAGATCGGGGGCTCCGCCTCGCTCGACGTGCAGGAGATCGACGCCGCGAGCCACACCGGTGTCGACAACGTGCGCGAGATCCGCGAGAGCGTCCGCTATGCCGCCGCGCCCGGCAAGCATCGCATCTACATCATCGATGAGGTCCACATGCTGTCGACGGCGGCGTTCAACGCGCTGCTGAAGACGCTCGAGGAGCCGCCGCCCCACAGCCTGTTCGTGCTGGCCACGACCGATCCGCAGAAGATTCCCGCCACGGTGCTCTCGCGCGTGCAGCGCTTCGACCTGAAGCGAATCGGTCCCCGCGAGATCCTCGAGCGCCTGCAGGAGATCGTGCGCGCCGAGGGCATCGAGGTTGCGGATTCCGTCCTGCGGGCCGTGGTGCGCGAGGGCGACGGCAGCCTGCGCGACGCACAGACGCTGCTCGACCGGCTCCTCTCCGGGAGCGGCGAGCGCGTGACCGAGGAGGACGCGGCGCGGATCCTCGATCTCACGGACCGCAAGCTGCTCGCGGACATCCTCGATCCGATCCTCGCGGGCGATCCGAGCGAGTCGCTGTGCGCAGTGCGCCGCGCACTGGAGCGCGGCATCGAGCCCGCGCGGCTCGCGGGCGAGCTGCTCGAAGAGATCCGCAACCTCGTCGTGGTGCGCCTGGTCGACGACCCGGCGGATCTGATCGATGCGGCGGAGGACGAGATCGAGGAGCTCCAGCGCCGCGCGCGCGCCCACGATGCCGAGACGCTGCAGAGGCTGTTCCGCGTGCTTCTCTCGCGCTGCCAGGAGCTCGCCTTCGCGCCGCGCCCCGATCATGCGCTCGAAATGGCCGTCGCGCGGCTCGCCACGCTCCCGGAGGCCGAGGCGCTGGCGACGCTGCTGGCTCGGCTGGATGGGCTCGCTTCGGGCGATGCCCCCGACGGCGGCGGCTCCGGACCCTCCGGAGGGCGCTCCGCGCGAAGCCCTCGACGGGCGGCTCCGGACCCGATACGAAGCGCTTCCGAGGCGCGGATCTCGCCAGCGCCCGAACGGGATCGACCGCGACTGTCCCTCGTAGAGCCATCGGATGGCGAAGGCGCGACGCAAGAGCCCGACGCACGCCCGGCACCGAACGCATCGCGCGCGGAGGCGCGCCTGCGGGCACGGACCAAGGACGATCCGAAGGTCCGCGAGGTGATCGAGATCTTCGACGCCCAGCTCCGCGAGATCCGCCCCGTGCGGATCTGCGGAATCGAAGGGGAACGGACGTGAGTCAGCCCCCGTTCGATCTCGGGCAGCTCCTGCAGCAGGCCCAGGAGCTGCGGGCGAAGCTCGAGCGCACACAAGCCGATCTGCGCCTGCGCACCGCCTCCGCCACCGTCGGCGGAGGCATGGTCGAGGCCGTCGCGAACGGCCAGCTTGAGCTCGTCTCGATCCGCATCGATCCCCAGGCGGTCGACCCACGCGACGTCGAGATGCTGCAGGACCTGATCGTGGCGGCGGTGAACCAGGCCCTCGAGCGGGCTCGCGAGCTGGCTCAGGAAGAGATGCGTCGCGCCACCGGCCTGCCCATCGGCGATCTGCTCGATCCGTTCGGCGGGAGCCATCGGTGAGCGCATCCAGACCCGAGCCGCTCGAGCGGCTCGTGCGCGCGCTGCGACGGCTGCCCGGCATCGGCGAGAAGACCGCGACGCGCCTGTCCTACTTCCTGCTGTCCGCTCCCGAGGCGCTCTGCAACGAGCTCGGCGACGCCGTCCTACGCCTGCATCACGAGATCACGCTCTGCGAGACCTGCTTCGACCTCACCTCCGTATCCCCGTGCGAGATCTGCCGGGATCCGACGCGGCTCCGTGGGCAGGTTTGCGTCGTCGAGGAGCCCGCCGATCTCGCGTCGATCGAGAGCTCCGGCATCTACCGCGGCTGCTACCACGTGCTCGGCGGGACGATCTCCCCGCTCGACGGGGTCGGCCCCGAGGCGCTGCGGGTCCCGCCGCTCGTCGAACGCGTCCGCAGCGGCGAGGTCGAGGAGATCATCCTCGCCACGAATCCCAATCCCGAGGGGGAAGCCACGGCGCTCTATGTGGCCGAACGGCTGCAACCCTTCGGTGTTCGGGTGACACGGATCGGATACGGCATGCCGATCGGCGGCGACTTCGAGTACGTCGACAGCGTGACGGTGCGAAAGTCACTCGAAGCAAGGCGGCAGTTCCGCTCGTAGAACCCCACTGGGGTCAGCTCAAGATCCCGACCCTCGGGCCGATCGGTGTCCTCGGATCCGCTCTTGTGTCGCCCGAAGCACGCCTGTACTCTGGAACGCGGGGAAACCCGAGCAATCTCCAAGCGTTAGCTTGGATCCACTCTTCGGACCCGACATATCCGAGTCGATCCGGATTCTTCGCCTTGGGGGATTGGACACGATGTCCTTGACGCCACAGCTCGTCCTCTTCGAAGAGGATCACAAGAAGCTGCTCGCGGTCGCGCAGCGACTCGTGCACGACTCGAACGCCAAGGCCGTATTCCTGGTGGATCGGAACGGACAGCTCGTCACCGAGGCGGGAGAGCTCACCGGAATCGACACCACGTCGCTCGCATCGCTCGTGGCGGGGAACGTCGCAGCCACGGCCGGGTTGGCCAAGATCATCGGCGAGCCCGACTTCCCCATCCACTTCCATCAGGGAGAGCGGGACAACATCCACATCTCTCTCGTGGCGCAACGGATCATCCTCGTCGTCATCTTCGACGAGCGCAGCTCCCTGGGTCTGGTGCGCCTGCGCGTGAAGAAGGCCGGGCAAAAGCTCTCGCAGCTCTTCGACGACATCTTCAAGAGGGCGGAGGCCGGCTTCGACGACGGCATCGACTCACCCTTCTCGGGGATCAGCGACGAAGACATCGATAACCTGTTCTCGGACTGAGGTAGGCCCACTCGGATGGCGTTCATCAACTACTCCGCACGCGAGATCAACTGCAAGCTGGTCTACTACGGGCCAGGTCTGTGCGGAAAGACGACCAATCTGAAGTACATCTACGAGAAGACCGCCTCGGAGGCGAAGGGCAAGATGATCTCGCTCGCCACCGAAACGGAGCGAACGCTGTTCTTCGACTTCCTGCCGCTGGCACTCGGCGAGATCCGCGGCTTCCGCACGCGCTTCCATCTCTACACCGTCCCGGGTCAGGTGTTCTACGACGCGAGCCGCAAGCTGATCCTGAAGGGCGTCGATGGCGTGGTGTTCGTAGCCGACAGCCAGGAGGAGCGCTTCGAGGCGAACCTCGAATCGCTCGACAACCTGAGGACGAACCTGCACGAGCAGGGCTACGACATCGAGACGATCCCCTGGGTGATCCAGTACAACAAGCGCGATCTGCCCAATGCCGTTGCCCTGGAGGAGCTGCGCGAGGTGCTGAACCCCACGGGCAAGATCCTCGATTTCGAGGCCTCGGCCGCCACCGGCAAGGGCGTCTTCGAGACCCTCAAGGCCCTCGCCCGGCTCGTGCTGCAGGATCTGAAGAAGGGCGGCCGCTAGGGGGGCCGTCCCCGGCCCCCTCCCCACGTCCCCAGGCAGGCCGCGGCATGAGCGCCGCCGTCTTTTTTCGGGATTCGTGCGCATTCGCGTTGGCGAAATGCAAGCCCCCGGTTACTCTTCGCATCCAGAGGCCTTGCGATCGGCACTCAGACTCCGGCTTCCCGCCCTGTCTTGTTTTCCATCGACGGTGCCTTTCTCGCCCGGGTTTCTCGTCCCGAAGGGGCAGCGACACGGGTGGTGTACATAGCGGCAGAGCGCGAAGACCCGGACAGGCCGGGACAGCACTACACCGCAGGTCGCGCTCCTCGGATTCCGAGAGCGTGGCGAGGAATGTGAGTTGGCGAACAAGTTGTACGTAGGAAACATCCCCTTCACGATGACGGAAGACGAGCTTCGCTCGCTCTTCGAGCAGCACGGCAACGTCGGATCCGTGAACGTGATCATGGATCGCGAGACCGGTCGGCCCCGTGGCTTCGCTTTCGTGGAGATGGAGGATGCGGGTGGCGCGGAGGCGGCAATCCGCGCGCTCGATGGACGGGAGGTCAAGGGCCGCAGCATTCGCGTGAACGAGGCGCAAGAGCGCCGCGCGGGTGGCGGCGGTGGTGGCGGCGGCGGCGGCGGTGGCGGCCGTGGGGGTCGCGGTGGCTACGGCGGCGGCGGTGGCCGCGGCGGCGGCTACGGCGATCGCGGCGATCGCTACTGATCGCGGTCACAATCGAATAGGGGGACGGGAGATGGCTCCCGTCCCTTTCTTTTTCGATTTTCCTGCTCTGGTGCACAGCGGGAGTGGGTGAGGAGAGAACATGGCACGCAGCAGCAGGATGTCGGCGCAGAAGCGCCTCCGCGAGCAGAAGAAGGCCGAGAGGGCCGCCACGAAGCGAGAGCAGCGCGCCTCGCGCAAGCCCTCCGGCGAGAGCGAGCCCGCGCAGGTCGCCAGCCGCGAGGATCTCGAGAGCTACGGAATCGGGCCGGGTGCGACCCGGGACGAGTCGCCCCGGTAAGACACACTGCGCCGCGAGCCGGCGCGACCGTCGGACGCGTCCGCGAGCGCCGTGGCACGAATCCCATCGCGATTCAGGCGAGGCCCACCCATCGTTCGCTGGCCTCCCAGAGACGGCAAGCGAGCTCGGCGTCGAGCGTCCAAGCGGCGGGCGGGCGTTGTCGTCCCTTCACGAAGAATCCGCCCGACACCCCGGCCAGCTCGGGCGAGGTCGCCAGCAGCACGGAGGTCCGCGCTCCGCCCTCGGGCGAGAGGAAGAAGGGCCGCAGGACCCCGTTCAGCACGCGGTGCAGCCTCGGTGCGTTGTTCGCACCGAGGCCCGTGGTCACCGCGCCCGGGTGCAGGCTATTGGCCGTCACTCCCGTGCCTTCGAGCCGGCGTGCGAGCTCCCGCGTGAAGAGGATGTTCGCCCCCTTGGATCGCCCGTAGGTCCGCATCCAGGCGAAGTCGCGGTCCGAGTTCGGGTCGTCCAAATCGAGGCGAGCGTAGCGATGGGCGTTCGACGACACGTTCACGATACGCGCGCCCGGCGTCGCCCGGATGCGGTCGAGCAACAAGTTCGTGAGCAGGAACGGCGCCAGGTGGTTCACCGCGAACATCGCCTCGAATCCGTCCACCGTTCGCTCGGCTCGCATGTGGATGACGGCGGCGTTGTTCACCAGCACGTCGATGCGCGGGAACGCATGGAGAATCTCTCCCGCCACTCGCCGCACGTCGGAGAACGCGGCAAGATCCGCGCAGTGCAGCGACACCGCGTCCGATCCCGTCTCGCTCCGGATGCGCTCGCGCGTCGCCTCGCCGCGGTCGAGGGAGCGACACACGAGTGCGACATGCGCGCCCCGTCGCGCCAGCTCGATCGCCGTCGCCTCACCGATTCCAGAGGTGGCTCCCGTGATCACGTGAACGGATCCATCCGTCATGTCGCTCGCTCCTCGTTCGTCTCGTGCGGATCCACTGCGCGACGAGCCGCTCTCCTTATACTCCGGCCCGCGCCCCGATGCGCAGCCGGACACGAAGCTCGCGCCCGCGGGCGGGCCTGATCCGCGCCGCCATTGTGCGTAGACTTCGGAGCAAAGACGAGGGAGCCCCATGAACTCCATTGCCGATCTCCTCCGGGCCCGGGCCGACGATGGCGCTCCGGCACTCCTCTTCGAGGACTCGCGCTGGACCTATCGCGGGTACGTCTCGGCGTGCATCGCGCGCGCCCATCTCCTGCTCGACCTCCGCGTCGAAGGCCCGTTCCACATCGGCGTGCTGCTCGACAACGTCCCCGAGTACCCGATGCTCCTCGGCGCCGCCGCGCTCGCGGGCGCTACGGTCGTTGGCATCAATCCGACCCGGCGTGGAGCCGAGCTCGAGCGCGACATCCGCCACGCGGACTGCCAGATCCTGATCACCGAGGATCGGCATCGGATCCTGCTCGACGGGCTCGAGCTGCCCATTGGCCCCGAGCGGCGCTTCGAGATCGAGTCCGCTCGCTGGCGCGACGCGGTTGCGGCCCACGCGGGCCGCCCTGCACCCGCGGTCGAGATCGACGCGAGAGCGCCGTACCTGCTCATCTTCACCTCGGGGACCACCGGTCACCCGAAGGCGGCGATCTGCTCGCAGGCACGGCTCGCGATGATCGCCGCGGCGGCGAACCGGATTCCCGCGATCGGCCTGCAGCGCCACGATGTCACGTACCTGGCGATGCCGCTCTTCCACTCGAATGCGCTGATGACCGGCTGGGCGGTGAGCCTGGCCGCGGGCGCAGCGGTGGCGCTGCGCCGCAAGTTCTCCGCCTCGGGATTCCTCACGGACATTCGCCGCTACGGCTGCACGTACATGACCTACGTCGGCAAGCCGCTCAGCTACATCCTCGCCACGCCCGAGCAGCCCGCAGATGCGGACAACCCACTCGTTCGTTGTTTCGGCAACGAGGGCACGCCGCGCGATCTGCGCCGCTTCGAGCAGCGCTTCGGCTGCACCGTGAGCGACAACTACGGCTCGACCGAGGGCGGAATCTCGATCTCGCGAACGCCCGACACGCCGTCGAACGCGCTCGGCATGGGTCTGCCCGGAACGGTGATCCTCGACCCGGAGACGGGCGAGGAGCGCCCACGCGCGCGCTTCGACGAGCACGGCCGCTTGGTGAACGCCGAAGAAGCGGTGGGCGAGATCGCGAACACGCAGACGGCTTCGACCTTCGAAGGCTACTGGAACAACCCCGAGGCCGACGAGGAGCGCACGCATCGCGGAATCTACTGGAGCGGCGATCTGGGCTACCGCGACGCGAAGGGCTTCCTCTACTTCGCGGGTCGAAACTACGACTGGCTGCGCGTGGACGGCGAGAACTTCGCAGCCGCACCCGTCGAGGGCATCCTCGCACGGCATCCGGACGTGCTGCTCGCGGCCGTCTACGCGGTGCCGAACGCCGTGGTGGGAGACGACGCGATGGCGGCGCTGCAGCTGCGGCCCGGGCGCGCGCTCGACGGGAACTCGTTCGGCGCGTTCCTGTCGGCGCAGCCCGATCTCGGCACGAAGTGGGCGCCGCGCTACGTGCGCGTGGTGCACGAGCTTCCGGTGACGCCCACGAACAAGGTGCTCAAGCGCGAGCTGCGCGCCGAGATCTGGGAGTGCGCGGATCCCGTGTGGCTGCGCCAGCCGGATGGATCGTACCGGCACATGACCGACGACGACCGAGCGCAGATCCGCCAAGCGTTCGCGGCGCGTGACCGCAGTGCGGTGCTCGAGCTCGAGCGCAGTCGCGCCACCGTGCGTTGATCAGCGGGACGAGCGCGGCTCGATGTAGCGCGCGCGGTACTCGGCGAAGGCGCGCTCGATGCGCTCGCGCGTGTATCCGAAATCCTCCATGCGGTACGCATGCGGCGCGCGCTTGTCGCGGCTGTTCTCGCGCGCCCACGCCTGCATGCGCGTCTCGGCTTCGGGCGTGAGCTCGCGCCCGACGAACGGATAGATGCGGCGCACCTGCGACATCGGATCGCGCACGGCGTCTAGATACCAGACGTCGAGGAAGCGATCCGCGGGCATCGCATCGCGAACCTGCATGCAGCGGCGAAGCCCTCGGCCGTAGCGGTGGAGCACGAGGTCACCCACGGCGACGGGATCCACATGATCTCGGTGCAGCGCCCACAGCGCGCGGTACATGCTCGCGGTCGAGGGAATCGTGTCGAGTGGATCGCGATGGGTCTGGATCACCTTCGCATCCGGGAATACACGGAAGAGCGTATCCATGTACCCCAGGTGGTGCGGCGTCTTGAGCACCCAGCGATCTCCGCGCTCGCCTGCCTGCCGCTTCTGCCACTGCAGGAACTGCAATAGCCGCTTCAGGTAGACGTAGCCCGGCGTCTGGTCCGCCTCGTCCATGAACGCCGAATAGCGCGGCGTCGGGCACGAGGACTCGGGGACGTTGCTGTAGAACGCCTGCTCGAGGAGCATGATCTCCTCGTCGGCGGCGACGGCATCCCACGGGTGGATCGAGAGCAGCTCGGGAACGGCCTCGAGCGTGGCGCGCACCTCGGCTCTTCCGGCGTCGATGCGCGGATCGGTCTTGCCCCACACGGTGCCGGGGAACGGTGCGGGGAAGCGCACCTCGTACCACAGGGGCGCCAGCCATCCGGGATCCTGCGAGAGCACGCGGTGCAGCATCGTGGTGCCCGTGCGGGCGAGGCCCACGATGATCACGGGCCGCTCGATCGGCTCGTCGAGGATCTCGGGATGGCGGTCGATCCAATCCTCGACGCGCAGCCGTGTCACGAGGATCTCGAGGATGCGATTGCGCAGGATCGCGCGGCCGACGGCGTTCATCCCCGAGCGCTGGTCGAGATCCTCGAGCAGCAGGCGCATGGGCGCGCGGAAGGACTCGTCGCCGAAGCTTCCCAAACCCGTCTTCTGGCAGGCCTCGGCGAGGAGGGCCTTCTCTTCGAAGTCGACGGCTCCGATCGCGGCGTCGCTCGTCATGATCCGCTGCCCCTCTCCTGGGTTTCGCTCCGCACGTTGGATCCGCACGATCCGGCACTCGCGACGGCGTTCGTGGTACAGATGCCCCGTATCATCGCGCGAAAGGGGCTCGAATGCAGAGCCGGGTCGTCCTCGAGGGCAAGCGGATCCTGATCACGGGGCCGGCGGGAAGGATCGCCTTCCCGCTCGCGGCGGAGCTGGCCCCGAACAACGAGGTCTGGGGCATCGCGCGCTTCTCGGATCCAGCGAGCCGCCAGCGGGTGGAGCAGACCGGAGTCCGCACCCGCACCGTGGATCTGGCCGACCCCGATTTCGGCGGTTTGCCCTCGGAGTTCGACTACGTGCTCCACTTGGCGGCACACATGGAGGGCGGCCTCGACTACGATCGGGCGCTGCGGGTGAACGCCGAGGCCACGGGCCGGCTCATGAGCCGGTTCCGCAGCGCGCTGGCGTTCCTCGTCGTCTCGACCTGTGGCGTGTACGAGCCCCCGCGCGATCCCGCCCACCCGATCCGGGAGAGCGATCCGCTGGGTACGAGCTCGCAGCCCTATTCGCCGACCTACTGCATCTCGAAGATCGCCGAAGAAGCCGTCGCGCGCTTCGCCGCGCGGGAGTGGAGCATTCCGACGACGATCGCGCGGATGAACGTGGCCTATGGGCCGACGGGGGGACTTCCCGTGCAGCAGCTCGAGCTGCTCCTCGCGGGCCAGGCGATCCCCGTGACGAAGGGGCGGAGGTCGTTCTGCAACCCGATCCACGAGCGAGACATCCACGCGCAGGTGCCGCTCCTGCTCGGCGTCGCGAGCACACCGGCGACGATCCTCAACTGGGCCGGCGACGAGGGGGTCGACGTCGAGGCCTACTGCCGGTACATGGGCGATCTCGTCGGCCGCGTGCCCGTCTTCGAGGAACGCGAGGATGCGATCCACACCAGCTGCGCCGACAACACCCGGCGCCGTGCGCTCATCGGCGGCTGCCGGGTCGGTTGGCGCGAGGGATTGCGCGACGTGATCGCTCGGATCCACCCCGAAATCGACCTTCCGGGCTAGGGCAGCCGGGCCAGCTCCGCGGGGGTGGGCATGCCGAGGGCCGCACCGCGGCGCAGGGTGGCCGCTGCGCCGGCGCGCACGGCCTCGCGCAGAGCCACTCCCCGAGACTCCCCGCGCGCGAGCGCCACCGCGAGCGCGCCGTCGAACGCATCGCCCGCGCCCGTCGTGTCGATCGCGCGCACGCGTGGCGCAGGCAGGTGCTCGAAGCCCGTCGCATACACCCACACGCAGCCCTGAGCGCCGAGCTTCACCACGACATCGCCCTGCGTGCGCGCGCGAAGCATGGCTCCGGCACGCGCCGCGCTCGCCACATCGTGGACGGGCAGGCCGCACAGCGCCTGCGCCTCGTGCTGGTTGGGCGTGAGGAGGTCCACCTTGCGCAGCGTCTCGTCCGAGAGCGTCCGCGGCGGTGCGGGATCGAGCACCGTCGTCAAGCCGTGCGTCCGGGCGAGATCGAGCGCGGCCTCCACGGCGTCGAGGGGCACGCCGAGCTGTACCAGCAGCACCGCCGACGAACGGAAGGCACCGACCGCGTCGCGCACGTGCTCCGCCGACAGATGCTCGTTGGCGCCGCTCGCCGTGGCGATCTGGTACAGACCCGTGGTCGCATCCACCGTGACGAGCGCCGTTCCCGTGTGCACGCCGGCGACGGTCCCCACGTGCGTATCGTCGATGCCGTCGGCGCGAAGCGAGTCGAGCGCGATGTCGCGGAGGCGATCGTCCCCGATGCGTCCGACCAGGTGGACTCGGCCGCCGAGCCGTGCGGCAGCCGTGGCCTGGTTCAATCCCTTGCCCCCACCGCAGAACAAGAGCGACTCGGCACGGACGCGCTCGCCCGCCACGGGCAGGCGCTCCGCCCGGACGGAGACGTCGACGTTCAGGGTTCCGACGACCACAATGTCGCGCATGCCGTGGTGGTAGTCTGCAACCCCCCGCGCGGCAAGGTTCTCGAAGCAAGAGGGGCGCCCCTGAACGGCGATCCTGGGGACGGGCGAGGGAGGCGGCGCGACGAATGACGAGCCAGGTGGTCGAGGTCGCGATTGCCGTGCCGCTCGACACGACGTTCCATTATCGGCTGCCCGATGGGCTCGAGGCGCCGCCGGGTGTGCGCGTGCTCGTTCCCTGGGGCAAGAGGCGCACGGTGGGCGTGGTCGTCGCGAGCGCCGAGGCGGCGATTCCGGACGAGGCGCGAAAGCTTCGTCCCGTGCTCGAGGTGCTCGATGCCGAGCCCGTGCTTCCCGACGGTCTGCTCCCCCTGGTGCTCGAGTCGGCGCGGGACGCGCTGTGCCCGCCGGGCATCGCGGTGGCTGCGGCGATTCCGCCGGGCACGGCCGCGCGGCCGGGCAAGCAGATCGCGCTGCGCGAAAGCGGCCGGACCGCCCTTGCACGAGGGGAGCCTCGCGGTGCACTCGCCAAGGCGATCGGCGCGCTCGCGCGGGGGCCGGTGCTCGAATCCGCCTTTCGGCGGCGCTTCCCCGCCGAGGCCGCCACGCTCGACCACTTGGAGCGGATCGGCTGGATCGAGCGGCGCGCCGCCATCGAGCCCGCGCGGGTGCACATCCGCACCCGCCGGCTGTATCACCTGGCATCGGGCCAGGACGTGGAGGCGCTGCTCGCATCGCTCGCGCGCGCGCCTCGCCGGCGCGAGATCGTGGATGCGCTCGCGCGCGGCCCGGCACCGCTCGCCGCGAGCGAGCCGCTGCGCGCGCTGCTGCGCGAGGGCACCGTCGTCGTCGAGGACGAGGAGGTCTCGCGCTCCCCCGCGCCGGCCGAGCCGCTCGAGCCGCCTCGCGAAGTACCCGAGCCCACGGCGCCCCAACAACGCGCCATCGACGAGATCGCGCGTTCGATCGAAGAGGAGCGCTCCGAGACCTTCCTGCTCTACGGAATCACCGGCAGCGGAAAGACCGAGGTCTACCTGCGCGCCGCGGCATGCGCGCTCGCGCGCGGCCGCGGGGTGATCGTGCTCGTGCCCGAGATCTCCCTCACGCATCAGGTCGTGGATCGCTTCCGCGCCCGCTTCGGCGATCGCGTCGCCGTGCTCCACAGCGGGCTGTCCGACGGCGAGCGCTTCGATCAATGGCGCGCGCTGCGCGAGGGCGGCCATGCGATCGCCATCGGCGCGCGCTCGGCCGTATTCGCGCCCCTCGAGGACGTAGGGCTCATCGTGATCGACGAGGAACACGATTCTGCGTACAAGAGCGAAGAGGGATTCCGCTACCACGCCCGGGACGTGGCGATCCTGCGCGCTCGCGACGCGCGCTGTCCGCTGGTGCTCGGCTCCGCCACACCCGACGTCGAGACGGCCTATCGCAGCCGTACGGGTGAGATCCGCCGCCTCGTGCTCCCCGAGCGCGTGGCGAGCCGGCCCCTTCCCACCGTCGAGATCGTGGACATGAACCAGGAGCAGCGCCAGCGCGGCCGGCGCCTGCTGCTGTCGCGCTCGCTGCGGCGCGCGCTCAACGAGACCCTCGCGCGCGAGCAGCAGGCCATCCTCTTCCTCAACCGCCGCGGCTTCGCGACCCAGGTGTACTGCTTCGCCTGCGGGCACGCCCAGCGCTGCAAGCACTGCGACATCTCGCTCGTGTACCACGCGACGGGCGCGCCTGCGCGACGCGACGACCCGGTCGAGGGGGAGCTGCGCTGCCACTACTGTGGCTATCGCGAGGAGCCGCGCACCACGTGCCCCTCCTGCGGCTCTGCCGATGGCTCGCTGCTCGGCTTCGGCACGGAGCGTCTCGCCGAAGAGGTACAGTCGATGTTTCCGCACGCGCGCGTGACGCGGCTCGACCGCGACACCTCTTCGCGTAGAGGTGCGCAGCAGCGCATTCTCGCCGCCTTCCACCGCCGCGAGATCGACGTGCTCGTCGGCACGCAGATGGTGGCGAAGGGGCACGACGTCCCCGGGGTGACACTCGTCGGCGTGGTGGCGGCCGATCTCGGACTTCACTTTCCCGACTTCCGATCCGGCGAACGCACGTTCCAGCTGCTCACCCAGGTGGCGGGCCGGGCCGGACGCGGCGACGAGCCGGGCCGCGTGGTGATCCAGACCTTCCTGCCGCGGCACTACGCGATCGCGCTCGCGCGCACCCACGACTACCCGCGTTTCTTTCGCGAGGAGCTCGCCCGGCGCGAACCGCACGGCTATCCGCCGTTTCGCTCGCTCGTCCAGGTGCGGCTCGTGGGAAGGGACGCTCGGGCGGTGGAGCGCGCCGCCACCGATCTCGCCGCGCGCGCAGCGGGGCTCGCCGGTGAGTCCCAGGGTCTCGAGGTGCTCGGTCCCGCACCTGCCCCGGTGACGCGCATACGCGACGAGTTTCGCTGGCAGATCCTGCTGCTCGGTCCGCGCGAAGGGCTCCACGCCATGGCCCGCGATCTCGCGCGCCTCGCTCGTGAGAGCTGTCCAGGCGTGCAGCTGCGCCTGGATGCCAACCCACTGCGGATGCTATGAAAGGGGACGTGATTCTCGAGATCCTCCAGTTTCCCGACCCGCGCCTGCGCGAGAAGGCCGCGCCGATCGAGCCCCATGAGATCGACGACGCGCTGCGCGAGCTCGCCCGGAACATGGCCGAGACCATGTACGACGAGCCCGGTATCGGCCTCGCCGCGACACAGGTCGGTGTGGCCAAGCGCCTGTTCGTGATGGACCTCGAGGGAAGCGAGACCGGGGAGCGGAATCCCCGCATCCTGCTGAACCCCGAGATCGTCCTGCGCGAGGGGCGAGCCGTGTCCGAGGGCGAGGGCTGCCTGTCCGTGCCCGACTTCAACTCGGACGTCGAGCGCGATTCTCGCGTCGTGGTCCGTGCACGCACGCTCGACTGGGAAGAGGTCGAGTTCGACGCGACCGGCCTCGAATCGTTCTGCTTCCAGCACGAGATCGACCACCTGGACGGCGTGCTCTTCATCGATCGCGTGAGCAAGCTCAAGCGCGACCTCTACGTGCGCCGGCGCAAGAAGCAGCTCCGCCGCGAGCTCGCGGACGAACGCCCGGCCCGCTCGCGCAATCTGTAGGCCTTGGCCGAGCCCCCCGCGCTGCGGATCCTCTTCTTCGGCACACCGGAGTTCGCGGTGCCGTCGCTGCAGGCGCTCGCCGCGAGCCGGCACCCCGTCGTGGGTGTCGTCTCCCAGCCCGACCGCCCGCGCGGGCGCGGCCGCAAGCTCGCGCCCACGCCGGTACGAGAGGCCGCCGCCCTCCTTGCCCTGCCGCTGCGGCAGCCGGAGCGCGTGGGCGACCCC
>CAZOTO010000028.1:14083-28364 GCA_964582775.1 uncultured Myxococcales bacterium | reverse complement strand
TCTCCTGCAGGCCCTCCTCCATCTTGCGCGCGGTGACGGTGATCTCCTCGACCTTGTCGCTCGCGCGCTGGCTTCGCCTCTCGCCAGCGGGCGGAGCCGGTGCGTCCGCCTGCGCCACCGCGGTCTCGTCCGCTCGAGCGGATCCGGACACGAGCCCCAGGGATCCGATTCCGATCGCGCAGCTCCACGCCACCGCGATCCGCCACACACCTCGCGCTGCTCGACGCATGTCGTCCCTCCCCGACTCCTCCGGGCCGTACCCGGCTCGTCATCCGGCTCGGTCCCGCATTTCCCCAGGGAACGCCCTGTCATCGAGCGCACGGACCTGCGGGCCCTCTCCGATCCGGATCTCGCCAGTCTACGCAGGTCTCGTGAAGCGATTCAACTCGGACGGTCAGCGCAGGCACGGCAGCCCGGGCGCCCGGCACGTCGCCACTGCGATACACTGGCCGCCCATGGAACCGCGCTCCTCGTTCGTACCCGGTGCCGATGGCCTTCCGATCCACGTGCTCGAGTGGAGCCGCGAAGGTGTTCCCCTCGTCCTGTTGCACGGCTTCGGCAACGACGCGCACATCTGGGACGACTTCGCGCCCGAGATCGCCCCCTACTATCGAACGATCGCCCTCGATCTGCGCGGCCACGGCGATTCCGGCCGCGATCCCGAGGGGCGCTACGACTACGCGTTCCACGTGCGCGACGTGGAGGCCGTGACCGCGGCGCTCGGCATCTCGCGCATGGTGCTCATCGGCCACTCGATGGGCGGGCGCGTGTCGCTGCTCTTCGCGGGCGCGCACCCGGAGCGATTGGCGGGGCTGGTGATCGTCGATCTCGGGCCGGACCTCGATCCGCGCGGATCGACGCGCATCCAGCTCGACATGATGCGAACCGCCGATGCGACGTTCTCCTCCCCCGCGGAGTACCAGATGATGCTGCTCCGCGCGTACCCCGCGGCGCGACCACACGCCCTCGAACGCATGGTGCGCCACGGTCTACGCCAGCGCGAAGACGGCCGCTGGGAGCGCAAGACGGATCCCCGGTACCACCGCGCGTCCTACGAGAAGAGCGAGGCGGAGCGCAACCAAGGGGAAACCGACCTCGCCCGCGCGCTCTGGGACGCACTCGCGCGCATCCCCTGCCCCACGCTCATCGTGCGCGGAGCCGCTTCGGACATCCTGTCCCCCGAGACGGCGGACCGGATGGTGGACGAGGTGCTGCAGGAGGGACGCCTCGCCGTCGTCCCGCAGGCCGGTCACTCCGTGATGACCGACAACCCCGAGGGCTTCCGCGACGCCGTCTTCGACTTCGCGCTGGGTTGAGCGGCATTGCGTGCGCCCACACCGGAACGCACCCGCCGATCGCGCTGCGAGGACGAATCGCGGGGGCGCGACCGGCGCGCATCGCGCCCGCCCCGCCCCCGGATCCATGCGATCAGTGCGCGTTGTCGATCTGGACCGTTCCGCGCCAGTAGTAGCAGCGCCAGACCCCGTTCTCCTTGCGCCACTTCCCCTCGTGGAAGCCCGCGGTGTACGAGATCGTGTTCCACGTCCCGTCGCCCGTCGTCAGATGACCGTAGTGCGAGAAGCGATCCTTGCTGGTCGCCTCGTTGCCCTTCACCGTGACGATGATGTTGGAGAGGATCGTGTGGCTCGTCACCTGGCTCGCCATGTTCCAGCCGTTGAACATGTATCCGATGCCCCCTTCGAAGGCCGTCCCGTTCCACGTGGGAGCGCGATTGTCCTTGCCGACGAAGCGGAAGTGGAAGCTCGGGTAGTCGATCACCGCGTCATCCGTGAAGATCGAATAGAACTGCTGCGTTCCCTCGGCCCAACCCGCGGGCCACGTGCTGGGGTCCGCCGGATTGAACGTCGCCGCATCGGGCACCGGCCACGTCGCCCCCCGCGGCCAATCGAGGGAATCCGCGTACAGGATCAGCTGTCGCTGGATCGCGAGCTGGTCGACGGGCGAGCCGTCGTTGTGCGGATCTGCGAAGGCCGCTCCTGCAGCGGCCCACATCAGCGCTGTCGCCACCAGAAGACCTCTCGACACTCTCATGTTCCGTTCTCCCTCTCTGTACGATACCCATTCGAGATCGCGACGAGCGGATCCACCGCGCGTCGCTTCGCGATCATACGCGCACGGCGCGCGCGAAGTACGCTTCGAAACGATGAAGCGCATTCGAATTTCCACTTCTCGCATTCGCATTTCCGATGAACACGCATCCTCCTTCGCGCGCCGCGAGAGGAACGAACCCATCCAGGCGGAGGCACTCATGAAGACGACGATCCGATTCGCCATCACCCGAAGGACGAAGCGCGGCGCAGGTCTGCTCCTTGTGCTTGCGTTCCTCGCGGGTTGCAGCCGCGGTGAGGATCCTGGCTCCAGGGCGCCGAGCACACCCGCACCCACGACGGGTTCCGTGCACCCCGCCGAGTCTTCCTTCGCGGGGAAGATCGGTTCGTCGCTTCGCGACTCGAAGCCCGCGTACGAAGAGCCGGTGAAGCCGAACGCGGGGAGCCCCAACGTCGTGATCGTCCTCGCCGACGACCTCGGATTCGCCGACATCGCCCCCTACGGATCCGAGATCGACACCCCCAGCCTGCAGGCGCTCGCGGACGAAGGGCTTCGCTACAACCACTTCACGGTGGCGGGCGTCTGCTCGCCCACGCGCGCGGCGCTGCTCACCGGCTTGAACCACCACTCCGCAGGCGTGGGCTGGCTCTCCGAGTGGGACATGGGCTTCCCCTCCTACCACGGCGAGATCCGAAGCGACGTCCCAACGCTGCCGGAGATCCTGAACGACCACGGCTACGCCACGATGATGGTCGGCAAGTGGCACCTCACGCTCTCCGCGCACCGCTCGCGGCTCGGCCCCTTCGACAGCTGGCCCACGAGTCGAGGCTTCGAGCGCTACTGGGGCTTCCTCGACGGCGAGGCCAGTCAATGGAAGCCACACACGCTCGTGTCGGGTACCGAGATGATTCCGCCACCCGATGACGAATCCTTCTACTTTCCCGATGCGATGACCGACCAGGCCATCGCGATGCTGCGCGATCTGCGCGCCCTTTCTCCCGACAAGCCGTTCTTCCTGTACTACGCCACCGGTGCCCCTCATGCGCCGCACCACACGAAAGCGAGCGATCGCGCGAAGTACCACGGCCGTTACGACGCAGGCTACGACGCGATCCGCGAGCAGCGGCTCGCGCGCCAGAAGGAGCTCGGCGTGGTTCCCGCGGACACGCGCCTCACCGATCGCAATCCGGGCGTGCACGCTTGGGGCGCACTCACCGACGATCAGCGCAAGATGTACGCGCGCCTGCAGGAGAACTACGCCGCGTTCGTCGACAACCTGGATCAGAACGTAGGACGCCTGCGCGACTACCTGCGCGAGACGGGTGAGCTCGAGAACACGATCTTCGTCTTTCTCTCGGACAATGGCGCGAGCCGCGAGGTCGGCGTCGAGGGCGATGCGAACGTCCTCGCCTTCTTCCACCATCGCCCCTCCTCGACGGAGGAGAACCTTTCGTACTACGACCGCATCGGCGAGGTCGACACGCACCCGCACTATCCGCACGGCTGGGTGCAGGCGAGCAACACGCCGTTCGCGCACGCCAAGCGCACGAGCTGGGCAGGGGGAGTGCGCGCTCCGCTCATCGTCTCGTGGCCCGCGCGCATCCGTGACACGGGCAGCGTGCGCACGCAGCTCCACCACGTGAACGATCTCGCGCCCACGCTGCTCGAGCTGCTCGGAATCGCCCCTCCCACCGAGAGAAACGGCCGCGCGGCAAGGCCGATGGAGGGCACGAGCCTCGCCTACACCTTCGACGACGCCCATGCGGCTTCGCGCAAGCAGAGCCAGTACTACGAGGTGGAGGCCCAGCGTGCCTACACGGACGGGCGTTGGCGGATCGTGAGCTTCCGCGAGGAGAACGAGCCCTACGACGTGCGCGACTGGATGCTCTTCGACCTGGCGAGCGACTTCTCCGAGACCACGGACGTCGCCGCGCGCCATCCCGAGAAGGTGAAGGAGCTCGACGCCCGGTGGTGGGAGGACGCCCGCCGCTACGGCGTGCTTCCCCTGATCGATGTGCCTCTGCTCGAGCGCGCCTTCCGCACGCGGCGCGATCCGAACGAGGATCGCAAGCAGTGGCGGCTGGTGCCGGAAACTTCGCCGATCCTGGTCGGAAACGCGCCCGGACTCGCAGGCAAGTCCTATCGCATCACTGCGGACGTGCGCCGCGACGACGAGAGCCAGCAGGGCGTGCTCGTCGCCCACGGCGATACGCACTCGGGCTACAGCCTGGTCGTGAAGGAAGACCGGCTGTGGTTCGAGATGAACAGCGGTCACACCCGGTATCGCGTGACCTCCGACCGGACGATTCCCACCGGAGACGTGCGCCTCGGCGTGCGCTTCGAGAAGGTGAGCACGGGGCTCGCGCTCGCCTCGAGCGCGCTACGAGGCCGCGGCATCGATCCTCTCGCGACGCTTCGCGGGACCGCCACGCTCTTCATCGGCGACGAGCCCGCCGGAAGCGTCGAGATCGATCACCCGGTGACGGCCATCTGGGAGGGGCTCGAGATCGGCCGCGACGGCCTCACTCCGGTATCGAAGGAGTACGCGTCGCCCTTCCCCTTCGAGGGAACCGTTCGCGAGGTCGTGTACGACTTCGACTGACAGGCCCCCGCCCGTGCGACGAACGCGGCGCACCCCTCGCTACGGGCGCGCGCCGCTCAGGTCATCTCCCGGCCGCGCGCCATCAGCAGCTTGCCCGAACGCACGAGCTCGATGATGTGGAACGGCCGCAACAGATCGATCAGCGCGTCGAGCTTCTCGCTGCTGCCATAGACGCGAAGCATGAGCGAGTCCGGCCCATAGTCGACGACCTTCGAGTTGAAGTGCTCGGCGATCTGCAGGATCTGCGAGCGCTGGTCGAGAGGAGACTCGATCTTGAGGAGCGCGATCTCCGTCTCGTAGGCCTCTTCGCCCGTGTGGTCGATCGCATGCACGACGTCGACCAGCTTCGCGAGCTGCTTCACCATCTGCTCGAGGATCTCGGGATCGCCGGACGAGGTGATCGTCATGCGCGCGTAGCGGCCCTCGACGGCCGGGCTCACCACCAGGCTCTCGATGTTGTAGCCGCGCCGCGCGAAGGCCTGCGCGATGCGCACGAGCACGCCCGGCTTGTTGTTCACGTAGAGCGAGATCGTGTGCAGGGGATTGCGGGCTCGGTTCATCGTCGCCTCCATCACGTGCTCCCCGTGGGCCTGTCGAGCTTTTGCCTGGGCCGCTCGATGATCATGTGCGAGAGCGGCGCGCCGGCGGGAACCATGGGGTAGACGTTGTCCTCCTTCGCGACCTCGGCCACGACCACGCACGGCCCCTCATCGTAGGCATCCGCCTCGCGCAAGATGCGATCCACGTCTCCGGGCCGCCGGATGCGCCACGCCTTCACACCATAGGACTGCGCGAGCTTCACGAAGTCGGGATTGCCCTGCAGGTCCACCCCCGATAGGCGGTTCTCGAAGAACAGCTCCTGCCACTGACGAACCATCCCCAGGTAGTTGTTGTTCACGATCAGGCACTTCACGGGCGCGCGCTGGATCTGCGCCGTGGCGAGCTCGCACAGCGTCATCTGGAAGCCGCCGTCGCCCACCACCGCCCACACGCGGCGGTCCGGTCGGCCGATCGCCGCGCCGATCGCCGCGGGGAAACCGAAGCCCATCGTGCCCGCACCGCCCGACGTGATCCAGTGTCGGTTGTGCTTCGTCGGCAGGAACTGCGCAGCCCACATCTGGTGCTGACCGACGTCGGCCGTGACGATCCGCTCACCCTTGGTGATCACGTGCAGGCGATCGAGCACGTGCTGCGCACGCAGGCCACCCTGTTTCGGGTATCGCAGCGGATGCAGCTTGCGCCAGCGGTTGCACTGGCGCAGCCACTCCTCGGTCTCGAGCGGAGCGACCTGCGGCAGCAGATCCTCGACCACCAATCGCGCATCGCCGCAGATCGCGACGTCGGGCCGAACGATCTTGTTGATCTCGGCGGGATCGATATCGATGTGGATCTTCGTCGCACCCACGCAGAACTCGGTCGCCTTCGCGCAGATGCGATCGTCCCAGCGCACACCGATGCCCAGGATGAGGTCGCAGCCGTCGACGGCCTTGTTCGCGTAGGCAGTGCCGTGCATGCCGAGCATGCCCAGGTGCAGCGGGTGCGTCTCGTCCATCGCGCCCTTGCCGAGCAGCGTGTTCACGACCGGCGACCGAAGCTTCTCGGCGAGTGCGGTGACCGCCTTCCCCGCCCCCGCGATCACTGCGCCCTGCCCCACGAGGAGCACGGGCCTGCGCGCACGCATGAGCAGCCGCGCCGCCTCGGCGATCGTCCCGGGCTCTCCGCGGCTCGGCACGCGATAGCCGGGAAGGTCGAGCTCGTCCGTGAACGGCGCATCGCACGGGCCCTGGCTCACGTCCTTGGGCACGTCGATCAGCACCGGGCCGGGCCGGCCGCTCGTCGCGATGTGGAAGGCCTCGCGCACCACGCGCGGAATGTCCCGTGGATCCTTTACTAGATAGGAGTGCTTCACCACCGGGTAGGTGATGCCGGTGACGTCCGCCTCCTGGAAGGCATCCTTGCCGAGCATGGGCGAGATCGTCTGCCCCGAGATGACGATCACCGGCGCGGAGTCCATGAGCGCGGTCATCAGCCCCGTGACGGTGTTCCCCGCCCCGGGCCCTGAGGTGACGAGCACGACCCCCGGGCGGCCCGTGGCCCGGGCGTACCCATCCGCCATATGGGTCGCCCCCTGCTCGTGGCGGGTGAGGACCAGCTTGATCCGCGAGTCGACCAAGGCATCGAAGATGGGGATGGCAGCCCCGCCTGGCAGCCCGAAGATGTATTCGACCCCCTCGTGCTCCAGGCACTGGACCAGCTTCTCGGCTCCGGTGGGAACTTTTCTATCCATCGAGGACCTCCCCCAGCCATCTGTCGCTGAAAAGTCGCGATTTGCTCGGCGATGATAGCAGGGCTATCGGCACTTGCCATTAAAAATCGCGATTTTAATTCGATGTACGGGCTCGATCGATTTCCTGCGAGCGAAAACGCGCAATAAAGGCGAGAGATCGCCCTATCGGATCCATCGATCTACCTAGAATCTGCGGCTCATGGATGGAACCACCCCAACGATCCATGTGTTCATCGGAAAGATCGAGATTTCTGGGCCGAGCCTGCCGCTGCGAGTCGCCTTCGCCCCCGCGATTCCGCCGATCCGCGCCCGATCCAGCCGGTGCTATCCTCCGGCCCGCCGTACGCCGGCACCCGAACCCCGACGGAGGAGCCCCGATGGCCGATTTCGCGTATCAGGAGCTGTTCGAGCTGGGCGAAGACCCGACCGAGTACCGCGCGCTCGGGTCCGAGCACGTCCGCACCGCGAGGATGGACGGGCGGGAGATCCTGCGGGTGGAGCCCGAAGCCCTCGCCTCGCTGGCCCGCCAGGCGTTCATCGACGTCTCCCACCTGCTGCGGCCGAGCCACCTCGCACAGCTCCGCCGCATCCTCGACGACCCCGAGGCGAGCGACAACGACCGCTTCGTGGCCTTCGAGCTGCTCACCAACGCGAACATCGCCGCCGCGGGCGTGCTGCCGAGCTGCCAGGACACGGGCACCGCGATCGTGCTCGGCCACAAGGGCGAGGCGGTCTTCACCGGAGCGAACGACGCGCAGTGGATCTCGCGCGGGATCTTCCAGGCCTACCAGGAAAAAAACCTGCGCTACTCGCAGATGGCGCCGCTCGACATGTACGCCGAGAAGAACACCGGCACGAACCTGCCCGCGCAGATCGACCTCTACGCCGAGCCCGGCGACGACTACCACTTCCTGTTCATGGCGAAGGGCGGCGGCTCGGCGAACAAGACCTACCTGTTCCAGGAGACGAAGGCGCTGCTCAATCCCGAGTCGCTGCTGCGCTTCGTCTCCGAGAAGGTGCGCGCGATCGGCACGTCCGCCTGTCCGCCCTATCACCTGGCGCTCGTCGTGGGCGGGCTCTCGGCGGAGCTCACGCTGAAGACCGTGAAGCTCGCGAGCGCGCGCTACCTCGATGCGCTGCCGACGAAGGGCAACGATCTCGGCCGCGCGTTCCGCGACCTGGACCTCGAGGAGAAGATCACGAAGATCTGCCAGGCGACCGGAATCGGGGCGCAGTTCGGCGGGAAGTACTTCGCGCACGACGTCCGCGTGATCCGGCTTCCGCGCCACGGGGCGTCGTGCCCGGTGGGGCTCGGCGTGTCGTGCTCGGCGGATCGGCAGATCCTCGGCAAGATCACCCGCGACGGGATCTTCCTCGAGCAGCTCGAGACGAATCCGGCGCGGTACCTGCCGGACGTCACCGCCGACCAGCTCGGCGGCGAGGTCGTGAAGGTCGACCTCACGCGCCCCATGAGCGAGATCCGCGCGATGCTCGGCCGCCATCCCGTAGCCACGCGGCTATCGCTCACCGGTCCGATGGTCGTCGCGCGCGACATCGCGCACGCCAAGATCAAGGAGCGGCTCGACGCCGGACAAGGCATGCCGCAGTACCTGAAGGACCACATGGTCTACTACGCGGGCCCCGCGAAGCAGCCGAAGGGGCTGCCCTCGGGCTCGTTCGGGCCGACCACCGCCGGCCGCATGGACTCCTATGTGGATCTCTTCCAGAGCCAGGGCGGCAGCATGGTGATGCTCGCGAAGGGCAACCGCTCGCCGCAGGTGCGCGACGCGTGCAAGAAGCATGGGGGATTCTACCTGGGCTCGATCGGCGGACCCGCCGCACGGCTCGCGGACCACTGCATCAAGAAGGTCGAGGTGCTCGAGTACCCCGAGCTCGGCATGGAAGCCGTGTGGAAGATCGAGGTCGAGGACTTCCCCGCCTTCATCGTGACCGACGACAAGGGCAACGACTTCTACGCGGATCTGCTCGCGCGTCCGCCGAAGCCGCTGGCCGAGATCCTGTAGCGATGCCGCGGCGCACGAGCCTCGCGTCGCGCTCGCTCAGAACTCCGCCCAGCCCGGCACGCGCGGGAACGGGATCACGTCGCGGATGTTCTCCATCCCGGTCATGAACTGCACCGCGCGCTCGAAGCCCAGACCGAAGCCCGCGTGCGGCACCGATCCGTAGCGGCGCAGATCGCGATACCAGCCGTACGCCTCGCGATCGAGGCCGCACTCGCCGAGCCGGCGGTCGAGCACGTCGAGCCGGTGCTCGCGCTGTGAGCCGCCGATGATCTCGCCGATCTTCGGCACCAGGATGTCCATCGCGCGCACGGTTCGCTCGTCGTCGTTCACGTACATGTAGAAGGGCTTGATGCCCTTCGGGTAATCCGTGACGACGAGCGGTCGCCCCACGTGGGTTTCCGCCAGGTATCGCTCGTGCTCGCTCTGCAGGTTCACGCCCCACTTCACGGGAAACTCGAAGTGAAGGCCGGAGCGCTCGAGCACGCCGATCGCCTCGGTGTAGGTCATGTGCTCGAACGGCGTCTGCACGATGTGCTCGAGCGTCTGCACCACCGTCGTGTCGATGCGCTCGGCGAAGAAGGCCATGTCGTCGGGGCAGTCCTCGAGCACGCGCCGGAACAGATGCTTCAGGAACGCCTCGGCCACCTCACGATCGCCCTCGAGATCGCAGAACGCCATCTCGGGCTCGATCATCCAGAACTCGGCGAGGTGCCGCGTGGTGTTCGAGTTCTCGGCCCGGAAGGTCGGCCCGAACGTGTACACGTTCGTGAGGGCGAGCGCGGCGGTCTCGGCCTCGAGCTGGCCCGACACCGTGAGGAACGCCTCCTTGCCGAAGAAGTCCCGAGAGAAGTCCACCCGCCCGTCGGCGGTGCGCGGCGGACGCGCCGGGTCGAGCGTCGTCACCCGGAAGAGCTCCCCCGCCCCTTCGCAGTCCGACGCGGTGACGATCGGCGTGTGCAGGTAGACGAAGCCGCGCGACTGGAAGAACTCGTGCACCGCGCGGGCGGCGGCGTTTCGCACGCGCAGCACCGCACCGATCGTGTTCGTGCGCGCGCGCAGGTGCGCGATGGTGCGCAGGAACTCGAAACCGTGGCGCTTCTTCTGCAGCGGGTAGTCGTCGTCGATGTCGCCGACGAGATCCACCCGCGTGGCGCGAACCTCATAGCGCTGGCCGGTGCCGGGCGAGTCGACGAGCTCGCCCGTCGTCGCAACCGCGCAGCCGGTGCGCAGGTGGCGCACGACCTCGTCGAAGCCCGGGACCTCGGGCCCGACGACGACCTGCAGACCGCCGAAGCACGAGCCGTCGGAGACGTCGAGGAACGTGAGCTCCTTGGCATGGCGCGCCGTGCGCACCCATCCGCGCACGAGCACCTCGCCGCCCGCGGCATCCCGCGCCAGGATCCGCTTCACGCTCGCGGGCGCGGGCCCACGGCCCTGCGCCGACCCGTTCGAGGCCCTCGCATCCGCCATCGCTTCGTCCCCCATCGATGTGCCAGACGATAGCCGCGGCCCCGGGCCGATCGAGTTGACCCGGCAGCCCGGATCCGGGCACCATCCCGGCCGCAGCGACGATGATCGCCGCCGGAAGGGGGACAGCAAATGGCCGGGACCGGACGACTCGAGGGCAAGGTGGCACTCCTCACGGGCGCAGCCTCGGGCATCGGAGCGGCCTGTGCCGAGCGCTTCGCACGCGAGGGTGCGCGCATCGCCGGAGCCGACGTCGCGAAGCCGGGCCGGAGCTGGGAGCGGGTGGCGGAGTCCGCGCGCGAGTGCGCATGGTGGGAGCTCGATGTGCGCGACGAGGCGGCCGTCGAGCGTACCGTCGCCGCGGCGATCGAGCGCTTCGGCGGCATCGACGTGCTGGTGAACGCCGCGGGTGTAGCGAGCGGCGGCGGCGGCGCCGGCGAGCTCGACACCGCGGAGTGGGACCGCGTGATCGACATCAACCTGAAGGGCACGTACCTGGTGGCCAAGCACGTCGTGCGGCACATGGCCGCGCGCGGCTCGGGCAGCATCATCAATTTGGCGAGCATCGAGGGCCTCGAGGCCTTCCAGGGCCAGCCCGCGTACGTCACGTCGAAGGGCGGCGTCGTGCTGCTCACCCGCAGCATGGCCGTGGACTACGGGCGGATGGGCGTGCGCGTGAACTGCCTGTGCCCCGGTCTCGTCGACAGCCCCATGACCGCGATCATGAAGATCGAGCAGCTCCGGCCCATGTACGACCGCATGGTCGACATGCACGCGCTCGGCCGCGCCGGCAAGCCCGACGAGATCGCCCACGCTGCGCTCTTCCTCGCCTCGGACGAGGCCTCGTTCGTCACGGGCGCCGCGATGGTGGTCGACGGCGGCCTCACCGCGGGCCGCCGCATGGTGGACGGGACGTCGATCGAACACCCTTGAGCGACCCAGCCTCGCTCCTCGCCCGCTTCCGTCATCGCGACCACACACAGGGCAGCCTGCTCGTGTCGGTCCTGGTGCTCTCGCTGCCGTCGATCGTCACGTCGACCGTCGCCTTCGGACTGTTCCTGGTCGTCGATCTGCGCTTCATCGGGCAGCTCGGTCCCGAGGCCGTGGCGGCTTCGGGCGCCACGAACGAGACGCTCCGGCAGTTCTTCTTCCTGCTCGCGTTCGGCGCGAACGTCACCTGCCAGATGATGATCGCGCGCCACGTCGGCGAATCGCGCACGCGCGAGGCCGAGCACGTGGCGGGCCAGACAATCGTCCTTGCGGTGGGACTCGCCCTGGTGGGGCTCTGCGTCGGCCTGCTCTATCCGCGTGAGCTGCTGTCGTGGGTCGCTCGCGACCCGCAGGTGATCGAGCTCGGAACGGTCTACCTGCGCATCACCCTGGTGACGCTCGCCGCACCGCTGCTCGCGCAGGCGTTCACGTCGATCCTCACCGGCGCCGGCGATACGACCACACCCATGCTGATCCAGGTGCTCTGCGTACCGCTCGCGATCCTCGCCCAATGGCTGCTCATCTTCGGCAACCTGGGCTTCCCCGAGCTCGGCATCGCCGGCGCCGCACTGGGCGCGGCGATCGGCGGCGGCACGGGCGTCGTGCTGTCGATGTGGGCGCTGTTCAGCGGCCGCTGTCGCGTTCACCTGCGGCGCGAGCATCTCGTTCCCGACCTGCGTCTGCTCGGCGAGATGCTGCGCCACGCGTGGTCTCCGGCGCTGCTCATGCTGGCGCGCACGTCGATGGTCTTCGTCTTCATGTGGCTCGCGGGCCGGCTCGGCGGGAAGGTGCAGGCGGCGTACACGATCGGGCTGCGCATCGAGATGATGACGACGTTCCTCGCGCTACCGATCGCCAACACCTGCGCCACGCTCGTGGGCCAGAGCCTCGGCGCACGCGATCTCGACCGCGCCCAGCGCTCCATCGTCGCCACGATCGCAGTGGAATCGGCGCTGCTCTGGCCACTCGCGCTCGGCATCTTCCTCGGTCGCGAAGCGCTCGTGGGGCTGTTCACGCGCGATCCCGAGGTCGCCGCCATGGCCGCCGAGTACCTGGTGTACTCCGCGATGATCCTCGCCTTCTACGGCGTGTACTTCGTCTCGTTCCGCACGCTGCAGGCCGCCGGCGACATGCGCTCACCGACCGTGATCTCGGTCGGCCTCGCGGCGTTCCTCGGCGCACCGCTCGCGTGGTTCCTGTCGCACCGCGGTGACCTCGGCGCCACCGGGATGTGGATCGCGAACCTGGTGTACGCGGTCGCGAACACGGCGCTCACCGTGGGCTGGATGCTCACCGGACGCTGGACGCGCGCCCACCGCATCCCCCCGGACACGACCACGGCCCCCTCTTCCTGACCGCTTCGTGCTCGAAAGCAACGCTCTCGAAATTCTACTTGTCTTCTACTGAATCGAGATGTATTCTCGGTTTTGTTCGGAGCAGGGAAGCGCAGCGTGGAGCGAATCCGGTGGCCCCACCCAGCGGATTCGATCCGGAAGGGAAACGAGGATTCGACGAGGTTCGGGCCCCCTCCCACCTCGACCGAGCCCACCCCCCCGGGCCGAACGCTGTCGCGAAGCAGGGCACCATGCCGGTGCCGTACGAATGCCCCCGGGGGAAGCCGGTCCCCCGGGGGCAGATCCCCGTCCGGACCGTCCGTACGTTGGCGCCCGACCGCCTGCGGCGTTAATCAGACTCCTGCCTCCGCATTCCTCCGGGGGAGGAGCGCCCGAGAGTGATCTGCGCCCGCTGCCAAACACCGAACGAGCCCGACGCGACGACGTGCGCAAGCTGCGGCGCTCCTCGCTCCCCAGTCTGCCCCGTCTGCCGGCGCGAGCCCCGTCTGGGCGCGATCTTCTGCGACGGTTGCGGCAAGCGCCTGGTCGAGGAGCCCGCACGCGAGCCCCGTCGCGTTCCCCTGCGCAGCGCCGCGCCCGTCGAGTACACGCCGCGCTACCTGGCGGAGAAGGTGCTCTCGCGCCGGTCTGCGATCGAGGGCGAACGCAAGGCGGTCACGGTGATGTTCGCGGACGTGAAGGGCTCGATGGAGCTCGCCGCGAAGGTCGATCTCGAAACGTGGCATCGCATCCTCGACGGCTTCTTCTCGATCCTGGCCGACGGGGTGCACCGCTACGAGGGCACGGTGAACCAGTACACGGGCGACGGGATCATGGCGCTGTTCGGCGCGCCCATCGCCCACGAGGACCACGCGCAGCGCGCCTGTCACGCCGCGCTGCTCCTGCAGGGGGAGCTCCGCCGCTACTCGCGCGAGGTGAAGCGCGAGTACGGGCTCGACTTCTCGGTTCGCATGGGCCTCAACTCCGGCGACGTCGTCGTGGGCAAGATCGGCGGCGACCTGCGCATGGACTACACCGCGCAGGGGCACACGGTCGGTCTCGCCTCGCGCATGGAGGAGCTCGCTGCACCCAACGCGGTGTACGTGAGCGAGACCACCGCCGCGATCGTCGCCGGCTGGTTCGAGCTCGAGGATCTGGGACGCTTCAAGCTGAAGGGCATCGAGGAGCCCGTGCGCGTGTTCGAGCTGAAGGGACCGGGCGCGCTGCAATCGCGCTTCGACGTATCGCGCGCGCGCGGGCTGTCGCGCTTCATCGGCCGGGAGAGGGAGCTCGCCAGGCTCGAGGAGGCGCTCGACGAAACCATCGCGGGTCACGGACAGGTCGTGGGCGTGATCGGCAATGCCGGCGTGGGCAAGACGCGGCTGTGCTACGAGTTCCTGGAGCGCTGCCGGCACCGCGGAATCCTGGTGTACGAGGGCCGCGCCACGCCGCACACGTCCGCGCTGCGTCACGTGCCCGTGATCCAGATCCTGCGCTCGTACTTCGA